>SFUD01000081.1 GCA_004561775.1 bacterium
TCTACAACTCTAATGCCGTTTATACTCTTTGCACTCTGCAGAGCGGCATTCTTAAGAGTTATTGCTCTCTCCTTCATTATCCTCTCCAGATATCGCTTCATACTCTCATTCTCCTCTATGAGCTTTCTGGCGCTCACAAGAATATTCTGAGTATTGTTGAACATCTCTTTCAGGTTAATTATAAGGTCCTGCATCTGGTCTGCAACCTCCTCTGCTTTATTGCCTGTAACTGCCTCTATTCTTCTTATGCCGGCAGCCACTGCAGACTCTGAAACAATCTTGAAATAGCCAATCTCTCCTGTAGAGTTGACGTGTGTTCCTCCGCAGAGCTCAACGGAGTTGGAGAAGCGTATTACGCGTACCTTGTCTCCATATTTCTCGCCAAAGAGAGCCATAGCGCCCATATTGCGCGCCTCCTCTATAGGGATATCCCTGCTTTCGTTCTTCACTATGTCTCTCCTTATATACATATTTACAGTATGCTCTATCTCCCTCAGAGTCTTGAAATCTATCTTCTCAAAGTGAGAAAAGTCAAACCTTAGGGAGTCTGCAGAGACATAGGAGCCCTTCTGCTCCACGTGTGTGCCAAGCAGTTTTCTCAGGGCATAATGCAGTATATGTGTTGCGGAGTGGTTTGCAGTTATGCGCTTTCTGCGCTCCATGTCCACATTTGCCGTAAATGAGAGAGAGGCATCTGCAGGCAACTTATCCACTATATGTATTGTGAGGCCATTCTCCTTTACGGTATTGGTTACGTTAAGCACCTCCTCCTTGTTGCTGTTGTTTATCAGAATGCCGGTGTCGCCTACCTGACCACCGCTCTCGGCATAGAATGGGGTTCTGTCCAGAACCAGCTGATAGAGGCTCTTGTTCTTTGCCTTCACCTCTCTGTATTTCTCTATGTGCACCTCGTTCTCTATTGTGGTATCGTATCCGGTAAAGAGCGGCGTTGCATACTCTGTAACCTCAACCCAATCGCCCTCCTCCAGAGCTGTTGCATTCCTGCTCCTTGCCTTCTGCTTGCCCAACTCCTGGTTAAACTCCTCCAGATTTACGGTATAGCCCTTCTCCTGAGCCATAAGTTCCGTAAGGTCTATCGGGAAGCCGAATGTATCGTAGAGCACAAAGGCATCCACGCCGGAGATTCTTTTGGTTGCGCTGTTCTTCTCCAGCAGGGTGTCCATAAGTTTGATTCCCTTCTCAAGGGTCTTGAGGAAGGCCTCCTCCTCCTCCTGTATTACCTTGCGGATAAGTTTGTTTTGCGAGTGCAGCTCCGGGAAGGCCTCGCCCATCTCCTCTGTAAGGGTTGGCACAAGTTTGTAGAGCAGCGGCTCATTCACTCCAAGGAATGTGTAGGCATAACGCACTGCCCTCCTAAGAATTCTTCTTATCACATAACCCGCCTTTACATTGGATGGCAGCTGTCCGTCTGCAATGGAGAAACTTATGGCGCGTATATGGTCTGATATAACCCTCATTGCCACACCCACTTCTGTCTCAGGGGCGTATGGCTTGCCGCAAAGCTCCGATATCTTGTCTATCATCTTGCGGAAGACATCCGTATCGTAGTTGCTCTGTTTTCCCTGAAGCGCCATACAGAGTCTCTCCAAACCCATACCGGTATCCACGTGCTTTTGCGGCAGAGGCTCAAGCTCTCCGTTTGCCTTGCGGTTAAACTGCATAAAGACCAGATTCCATATCTCTATAACCAGATGGTGTCCCTTGTTAACCAGCTGCTCGCCCGGGATGGCAGCGCGCTCCGCATCGCTTCTGAGGTCTATATGAATCTCGCTGCAGGGGCCGCAGGGGCCTGTGTCGCCCATCTCCCAGAAATTGTCGTGCCTGTTGCCGGGAATAATTCTCTCCTCCGGAAGGAAGCGCAGCCAATTCTCCTTTGCCTCCATATCCATTCCAAGACCATCCTCGCTGCTTCCCTCAAAGACTGTGGCATAGAGACGCTCCTTATCCAACTTGTAAACCTCTGTAAGCAATTCCCAAGCCCACTCTATGGCCTCCTTCTTGAAGTAATCACCAAAACTCCAGTTCCCAAGCATCTCAAACATTGTGTGATGGTAAGTGTCGTGGCCCACCTCGTCAAGGTCGTTGTGCTTGCCGCTTACCCTAAGACATTTCTGCGAATCCGCCACTCTCTTGTACTTGGCGGGACTGTTACCCAGGAACCAATCCTTAAATTGGTTCATACCTGCATTTGTAAACATTAATGTAGGGTCATTCTTTACCACCATTGGCGCAGAAGGCACAACCTGATGTCCCTTGGATGCAAAAAAATCCAGAAACTCTTTACGTATCTCTTTAGAAGTCATACTCGTTAGAAAATATTATAATCTGCAAAAATAACCAATTTAATTATAACTTTGCAATTTGAGGAGGATTATTGTGTAATGTTTAAAAAGAGAAGATACCTGTTCAATCCGGAGACCCTTGCATTTGAGATTCACAAAATCTCTCCTGCAAAGAGATTCTCACGCGGTTTTATGCTCTTTCTGTTAAGCATTCCCCTCTCGCTTGGCTATTACTGGCTCTATGCGGAGGTCTTCCATCTGCGCAATCCCAAAATTATTTTGCTGGAACAGCGGTCGGCCGAACTGCACTCCAGAATGGCCATTCTTAACAAACGCTACGAGCGTTACAATCAGGCGCTTATAGACCTTCAGATAAGAGACAACAACATCTACAGGCCAATATTTGGAATGGAGGAGATCCCCTCCAGCATAAGAAATGAGGGAATTGCAGGAGTGGGCAGATACAGCAAATATGAGGCCTTTATGAACTCCTCCATTATGGTAGATATGGAGCGCCGTGTGGATATGCTCTACAAAAAGGCCTATATACAGAGCCGCTCCTACGACGAGGTCTCAAAGATTGCCCAGCGCATAGACAAACTCTCCTCCTGCGTACCCAACATTCCGCCCGTGGATTTGGAGCTTATGAGAATCTCCAGCTCCTTCGGCTACCGTGTGGACCCTGTAAGAGGCGGAGGCGAGTTCCACAGTGGGCAGGACTTTGCTCCCAAAAACAAAAAGAGCGGAGCCTCCGTACACGCCACCGGAGACGGCAAGGTAATAGATGTGAAATATAATTTCTGGGGCTATGGCAACGAGGTTCTGATAGACCACGGCTTTGGCTATCAGACAAGATATGCGCATCTGCTCAGGCCCTCTGTAAGAAAGGGAGACCTTGTGCTTAAGGGAGAGGAGATTGGGCTTATGGGCAGCTCCGGAAAATCTACCGGAGTACATCTTCATTATGAGGTTATATACAAGCAGCAGCGGGTTAACCCTTACAACTACTACGACAGCAACTTCTCCGGAGAGCGTTATCAGGAGTTTGTAAAGGGCGTACGCAAAAGCGCAAAAGAGGAAGAAAAGGAGGAGCGCAGAGAGAGATGAAAAGATTCAGATTCAATAGGGAACTGCTCAATTTTTCGGAGGAGAGGAGAAGCTTGGCAGGATGGGTTGGCAAATTTTTCAAATATCTCTTTGCCAGCATAATTGCCGCACTGCTCTATCTCACTCTCTTCTCATTGCTCTTTGACAGCAACAAGGCGGCAATGCTAAGGGAGGAGAGTAAAATGCTCAAGAGCGAATTCGGCTCGCTGCAGCAGAGGATGGAACTGCTGGAGGGCAACATCTCCTATCTTAAGGAGAGGGACAGAGAGCTCTACCGGCTCATCTTTAACGCAGAGCCCCCTGCCACCTATGAGACAGTCTCTTCAGAGGAGTACTATTACCAGATGGATACTGCAGATTTTGAGCAGAATGTGGAGAACATCTCCAAAGTGATAGAGAATCTCTCCCTGCAGGCTGCCCAAATCTCCGAACTGCTGGGAGGAATAGAGGTGCAGTTGCGCAAGATAGGCAAGAGCGCCACAAACCTTCCCTCCATTGTGCCTTTGGAGGGCTTTATGACAGACCAGACCGGAGCATCATTCGGCAACAAGATAAACCCCTTCTACAAAACAGTAAGGAAGCACGGCGGCATAGACCTGCTTGCCCAAACAGGAACATTTGTGCTTGCCTCTGCAGATGGCACGGTAAGCGAGGTAATGCGCAAGGATAGAGTGCTGGGAAATTACATTGTAATTGACCACCATAATGGATATAAGACAAAATATTGCTATCTTGGGGAGATTCTGGTTCCAAAGGGAAGAGTTGTAAAGCAGGGTGGAGTTATAGCAAAAGTGGGACTCTCCGGAATGTCCTTTGCCCCTCACCTGCACTACGAGGTGCATTTTCTGGAAGAGGAGATAGACCCTATGAACTTCTTCTTTGCAGACCTTGCTCCGGAGGTTATCCGGGATATGATGGTAACCTCCATAAACACGGGCCAGTCGCTTGATTAGCGCCGCAATAGAGAGAACAATTTACACTTTAGGATTATGCCATATATAGACAAACCATTGGAAAAACTCTACTACACCATTGGAGAGGTAGCTGAGATTCTGGGCGAGAGCACCTCGCTGGTGCGCTTTTGGGCTAACTCTTTTCCCGATTTCATAAAACCGGCAAGGAACAAGAAGGGCAACCGGCTCTTCTCTGCGCAGGATGTCTCCAACTTCAAGCTCATCTATGGGCTTGTAAAGGAGCGCGGGATGACATTGGAGGGCGCAGCCAGAAGAATGCGCGACAACCTTACCGGAGAGGACCGCAAGGCAGAGGTTATAGCCAGACTTAATGCCATAAAGAACAAACTGATGCAAATAAGTCAGGAATATAAGGAGTCTGCAGAGGCAACAAGGAGGGAGGAATAATGGAAGAGA
>SFUD01000082.1 GCA_004561775.1 bacterium
AGGCCGCACGCCGCAGCTGCGAGTTAGCAAATCCGGCCCAGGTGCGCCAGATTGCTAGCCAAACCGGAGTACTTTTCTCCGCCGGATGAGGTTTGTTGCCGGCAAGGGCGCCGATGGGGAGCAACAGCTGGGGCGCCGATGAGCAGATTGCCGGCCGGGGCGCTGTGGCGGAACTGCAGGCCGGGGCGCAGGTGTAGGATGAGAAATGATGCTTGCAGCTTGCCGCTGCGCGGGCAGCTACAGCTGCATCGGGAAGCTGTTACTGGCTGGGGGCACCGATGCGGATTGGCCGGGGCGCTGTGGAAGACCGTGGGAAGCGGGAATCGCAACAAGCGCCGGCAAGGAAAGCAACCTGCCGGAAGGGAGCAGCTTTGGGAAGCAACCTGCCGGCAGGGAGCACCATCGGGAAGCAGCAAATGCTGACCGCGGCGCTGACAGGAAGAATGGTTTAGTAGTCTCCCAGTGTCTCGGCAAGTTGTGCCAGCGCCTGCTCTGCCTGCTCCGGCTTTGGTGCCTTGCCGTGCCATGCGCAGGTGCCCTCCATAAAGTCCACGCCTTTGCCCATTACGGTATTCATAAGAATCATTACCGGCTTGTTGAACTCTTTACCTGCTCTTTTGGCCTCTGCAAAGGCGTTGAGAATGGCCTCCATATTATGACCATCTGCCTCAATCACGTGCCAGCCAAAGGCCTCCCATTTGGATTTGAGGTCGCCAAGTTCTGCAACCTGCTCTGTGGTGCCGTCTATCTGCTGGTGGTTACGGTCTGTTATAGCAATAAGGTTACCGATTTGGTGCTTTGCAGCAAAGAGAGCTGCCTCCCAAACCTGGCCCTCCTCTGTCTCACCGTCACCCAGCAATACCCACACGTGGTGAGGGTCCTTCTCCAACCTCTTGGAGAGTGCAGCCCCTGCCGCTACGGAGAGTCCCTGTCCCAGAGAGCCCGATGCAACATAGACGCCCGGCAGATGGTGCTCTACAGAGGGGTGTCCCTGAAGTCTGCTCCCAAATTGCCTGAGTGTGGCAAGTTCCTTAACAGGGAAGTAGCCGCTGCGCGCAAGCACGCTGTAGAAGACCGGAGCAAGGTGTCCTGCAGAGAGGAAAAAGATATCTCTCTCCTTGCCGCTCCTGTTCCATTGCTCTGGAGAGTGGTCCATCTCCTTGAAAAAGAGCGCGGTCATAATGTCTGTGCAACTCAAACTGCCGCCCGGATGTCCGCTCTGGGCGCTTGTTACCATTCTGATAATGTCTCTCCTTACCTGAGAGGCTATCTTTTCCAATTCCTGTATATTAGCCATAATTATACCCTTTAGTGGTTTTATATAGAATACAAAAATATGTATCTTTGCGTTTCAACCCAAGTTTAATTTGGAAAAAAGAATGAAAAATATCCGCAATTTTTGCATAATTGCACATATAGACCACGGAAAGAGCACTCTGGCAGACAGACTTCTGGAGGCAACCCACACATTAGAGGCAAGGGAGATGGAGAATCAGGTACTGGACTCTATGGACCTTGAGAAGGAGAAGGGAATCACCATAAAGAGCCACGCCATACAGATGGAGTATAATAAGGGCGGAGAGCGCTATGTGCTCAACCTGCTGGACACCCCCGGTCACGTGGATTTTTCATACGAGGTCTCAAGGGCCATTGCCTCCAGCGAGGGGGCTTTGCTGGTTGTAGATGCCTCACAGGGCGTGCAGGCGCAGACAATCTCCAACCTCTATCTTGCCCTGGAGCACAATCTGGAGATAATACCGGTAATAAACAAGATAGATATGGACTCCGCTATGGTGGAGGTTGTAAAAGATCAGGTGATAGATCTTCTGGGCTGCAAAGAGGAGGAGATACTGCTTGCCAGCGCGCGCGCCGGAATTGGCATACAAGAGATTCTGGATGCCATTGTAGAGCGCATTCCCGCCCCGCAGGGAGACCCTAACGCCCCTCTGCAGGCCCTTATCTTCGATTCTGTCTTCAACAGTTTCAGGGGTATCATAGGATATTTCAAGGTACAGAACGGTTCCATAAAGAAGGGAGATAAGGTAAAGTTCTTCAATACCGGAAAGGAGTATGTTGCAGATGAGGTTGGCGTATTGAGAATGAAGCTCTGCCCAAAGAATGAGATAACCACAGGAGATGTGGGCTATATCATATCGGGAATAAAGAGCGCCGTTGAGGTTAAGGTGGGTGATACTCTCACCCATACGGAGAACCCTTGCGCAGAGGCTATTGCAGGCTTTGAGGAGGTTAAGCCAATGCTCTTTGCCGGAGTCTATCCTGTGGTTGCAGATGAGTATGAGGATTTGAGAGCCTCGCTGGAGAAGTTGCAGCTGAACGATGCCTCACTGGTCTTTGAGCCGGAGTCTTCGCTTGCGCTGGGATTTGGCTTCCGCTGCGGATTCCTTGGGCTGCTCCATCTGGAGATTGTGCAGGAGCGCCTCTTCAGGGAGTTTGATACGGATTGCATCACAACGGTTCCCAATGTCTCATATAAGGTCTATACCACAGCGGGGGATGTAATTGATGTGCACAACCCGTCGGGACTGCCGGAGACCACACTTATAGATAAGATTGAAGAGCCGTACATAAGGGCTCAGATAATCTCCAAGAGCGACTTCTTCGGGCCCATCACAAAACTCTGTCTGGACAAGAGAGGCACCCTTGTAAATCAGCACTTCATTACTGCAGAGAGAGTTGAACTCACCTTTGACATTCCTCTGGCAGAGATTGTCTTTGACTTTTACGACAAACTCAAATCCATCTCCAAGGGCTATGCCTCCTTCGACTACCACATTACCGGTTACCAGGATGCGGACCTTGTAAAGCTGGATATTCTCCTGAACGGAGAACAGGTAGATGCCCTCTCAAGCCTTATTCACCGCGCGCACGCCTACGACTACGGCCGCAAGATGTGCGAGAAGCTTAAGGAGCTCATACCAAGGCAGCAGTTCGACATTGCCATACAAGCAGCCATTGGCGCAAAGATTATTGCAAGGGAGACAGTAAAGGCAGTGCGCAAAGATGTTACCGCCAAGTGCTACGGAGGAGATATCTCAAGAAAGCGCAAACTGCTGGAGAAGCAGAAAAAGGGAAAACGCCGCATGCGCCAGATTGGCTCCGTAGAGGTGCCGCAGAGCGCATTTATGGCAGTGCTCAAATTGGAATAGGAGGAGCCGAAGGCCTCTCCTGCCCGGGCTGCTACAGATTCTCTTTCTGCATAATGTACTCTATGCCCCTGCCAAAACGGAATACATCTTTTCTTAATCCCGATATTATGACAGGATTGGAGGAGTAATCTATTGTCACCTTATCTTCATAGACCCTGAAGGCTCTCATTACAGGATTTCTGAGCACCCAGACCATCTTTTTGCCATCGTCGCTCTTAAGCACATAATGAGCGCTTATGAAGAGACCATCTATCTCCTTGCGCTTCTGTCCAAAGTCATTGTTGGTATAAATCTCCTTCTTGCTGAAACCAAGCAGCGGATAGATTAGTCCAAAAGCAAGGAAGAGCAGAAAAATCTTTACTCCAGCACCCTCCTGGAAAGAGACCTGGAAGAACTCCTGCAGTGTCTCCACACCCGGATGCTCGGAGAATTGGAAGACAATTGCTATTACAAGAAAGAAGATTATTGTGTAGTAGAAAAAATACTTTACCGCTCTAATTATGTACTCCATAGTAATAAATGATTTAATTGCTAATTTTGTGGCGCTTTCCGCAGCGCGCTTTGCGCAACGCCCTTTGCGCCGCAATTTAGGAACAATTTTTGTAATTGAAGAATTTAAGACAAATAAAAGAGTAAAATTATGGAAAAGAATTTGAAGGTAGCGATTGGCATATTGATTGCCGTTGCGGTAATACTTGGAGGTATCCTCATATATGTGGTGTATGACAGAAACTCCATCATAGATGAGCTTACCGTAGAGAAGGGCGCCCTTACAGAAGAGGTTGCGCAACTCAGAAACGACTATATGGAGCTCTCCACCAGCAACGACACCCTAAACCAGCAGTTGCTTGTAGAGCGCAGCAAAGTTGAACAGCTTCTGGAGAAGATTAAACAGACAGAGTCCAGCAACAAGCGCAAACTTATGAGTTACGAGCGCGAGCTTGGCACTATGAGGTCCATTATGAGAAGCTACATCAAGCAGATAGACTCCCTCAACCAGCTTAACATTGCCCTGCGTCAGGAGACTGCAGATGCAAAGAAGGAGGCAAAAGAGGCAACCCAGAAGTATAACGACATTAAGAGCACAACAGAGGAGTATGCAAAACAGGTAGAGGAGGGTTCCATTCTCCGTGGCCGCGGAATAGCTATGGTAGCTGTAAACGAGAAGGGCAAAGAGGTGGAGCGCAGCAGAAGAGCAGTAAGGCTCAAGACCTGCCTTAGCCTTGTGGAGAACGCCCTTACAAAGAGAGGCCCTAAGACAGTATATATCAGAATTAAGGGTCCCGATGGCATCCTAATGACAGACAGCCAGGAGAATCTCTTTGACCTGGATGGCGAGCAGATGCTCTACTCCGCAAGCCGAGAGGTAGATTACCAGGGTTCCGAGGTTGAGGTTTGCATCTACTTTGCCGCACCTGAATTTACCAGCGGAACATACACCGTAGATGCCTTCACAAACAAAGGCAAACTTGGTTCGGCACAGACCTACCTCAAATGATAGGCATCTACATACACGTACCCTTTTGCGCAAGCTTCTGCAACTACTGCAATTTCTATTCGGTAAAGAGGCTTGCGCAAAGTGCTTTATATCCC
>SFUD01000083.1 GCA_004561775.1 bacterium
AGGTTAGAGCATCGGGAAGGAAAGAGACAGGATTTCCTCTTGCACTTTGCGCAAAGGTTGCTCTTGAAGCCCTGCATTGCATACATATTTGCAGTAGGGCCGCCAAGGTCCGATATATTGCCGGCAAAACCGGGCAGATTGCGCAACCCCTCCGCCTCTTTTACAATTGAGTCAAAGCTGCGGCTCTGGATGCGTTTGCCCTGGTGGGCCGCAATTGTGCAGAAACTGCACCCTCCAAAGCAGCCTCTGTGGGTATTTATGGAGAATTTTATCATCTCATAGGCCGGGAGGTGCTTCCCCTTGTAGCGCGGATGGGGCAATTTGGTAAAGGGAAGGGCATATATCTCATCCATCTGGCTCTCTGTTGCAGGAGGGTATGATGGATTTACAATTACTGCCCCTTTGGAGACGGGCTCCACTATAATCTTCTGCTCCAGCAGGTTGGCATTAAGTTCTATCTGGTTAAAATTCTCCGCAAAGGCACGCTTCTGCCTGCAGCACTCCTCGTACGAGTGAAGCAGCAGCGGCGCCTCCTGCGCAGTGCAATTACCCCACCTCTCTTTAATGGCGGCAGAGTTGCAGTAAGGGTCATACCAGGCTACCTGCAGGGCATTGCTCATATCGTAATACCCCTCTGGAAGATTTGCCCTCTCTGCGGGCGGAATTTGCCACAGGCCACCCTTTATCTTATACTTCTTTATATGCTCGGCTATCTGCAGAACAGGCCTCTCTCCCATTCCATAGATAAGGAAATCTGCGCCGCTCTCTACAAGCACAGAGGGGAGCAGACTCTCCTTCCAATAGTCAAAATGGGTCAGCCTCCTCAACGATGCCTCTACACCCCCAACCACAACAGGCACCTGCGGCCAGAGTTCTTTAAGAATCTTGGTATATACGGTTACCGCGTAGTCCGGGCGCATTCCCGATACCCCGTTGGGCGTATAGGCATCTGTGCTCCTTAGCCTCTTTGCCGCAGTGTAGTGATTTACCATAGAGTCCATAGCTCCAGCAGAGACTCCAAAGAAGAGCCTTGGAGCGCCCAGCTTGCGAAAATCACGCAAATCGTCTCTCCAATTTGGCTGAGGCACAACGGCAACTCTGTAACCTGCAGATTCCAAGACTCTGCAGATTACAGCTGTACCAAAAGAGGGATGATCTACATAAGCATCTCCGCTAATGAGGATAATATCCACATTATCCCATCCCCTTGCCTCCATCTCCTTCCTGGAAGTGGGAGGAAACAAATACGGCTCGGGCATAATTACATTCTCTCCGGAAGTTCTATTCCAAGAATCAGCATTCCCTTCCTTAGCACAAAGGCTATCTCCTTCAACATTGCAAGACGGAAGAGCAATCTCTGCGAATCGCTCTCCTTAAGGATGGAGACACTCTGATAATATTGGTTGAACTCTTTTGCAAGATCGTAGATAAAGTTTGCAACAAGTGCAGGTGAGTGTGCGTCGCCGGCCTCCTTTATGCGTACAGGATAGCTGTTAAGGAGTTTGATTATCTCCACCTCCTTTGGAAGCAATTCGGAGAAGTTCTCCGGTACGGAGAGGCTCTCCTCCCCTGCAATCACTCCGCTCTCCTTTGCCTTACGCAGAATAGATTTGATTCTGGCGTGTGTATATTGTATGAATGGACCTGTATTTCCATTAAAATCTATAGACTCCTTAGGGTCAAAGAGCATTGTCTTTTTGGGATCCACTTTGAGAATAAAGTACTTGAGCGCGCCAAGACCAATCATCTCAAAGAGTCTCTCCTGCTCCTGCTCCGGAATGCCGCCCAATTTGCCAAGCTCCAGAGAGGTCTCCTTTGCAGTCTGATACATCTTCTCAATAAGGTCGTCTGCATCCACAACCGTGCCCTCTCTGGATTTCATCTTGCCCTCCGGAAGTTCAACCATTCCGTAAGAGAGGTGATAGATGGCATCCGACCAGTCAAAGCCCAGCTTCTTAAGGATAAGTTTGAGCACCTTGAAGTGATAGTTCTGCTCATCGCCCACAACATAAATAAGCTCATCAAACTTATACTCGTTGTAGCGCTGCTCTGCAGTGCCCAAATCCTGTGTCATATAGACAGAAGTGCCGTCTCCTCTAAGGAGAAGTTTGCGGTCCAGTCCATCCGGTTCCAGGTTGCACCATACCGAACCATCCTCCTGCCTCTCAAAGATTCCCCTCTCCAGGCCTGCATTTACCAGCGATTTTCCGCTAAGGTAAGTATTTGATTCATAATATGTTCTATGAAAACTTATACCCATTCTCTCATAGGTCTTGTCAAAGCCTTCATATACCCATCCATTCATCTTTGCCCACAACTCTCTAATCTCCTTGTCGCCGCTCTCCCACTTTACAAGCATAGCCTGCGCCTCCTTAAGGATTGGCGAGAGTCTCTCAGCCTCATCCTCGGAGATTCCTCTCTCTGCGGCAATGGCCTTTGTCTCCTTTTTAAGTTCATTGCTGAAGAGAACATAATATTTTCCTACAAGATGGTCGCCCTTTATGCCGCTGCTCTGGGGAGTCTCTCCGTTGCCCCAGCGCAACCAGGCCAACATACTCTTGCAGATATGGATTCCGCGGTCGTTTACAAGGTTAACCCTTATTACCTCGTGGCCATTTGCCTCAAGTAATTTGGAGACAGACCATCCAAGCAGATTGTTTCTTATATGACCAAGATGGAGCGGTTTGTTTGTATTTGGAGAGGAGAACTCTATCATCACTCTCTTGCCAGTTGGAGGCAATGTGCCAAAATCCTCCGCAGCGGAGATGGAGCGGAAGATATTGCTCCAATAACCGAGAGAGAATTTGATATTGAGAAAACCCTTTACCACATTGAACGACTCAACCTCCGGGCATCTCTCTTTAAGCCAGCGGCCAATCTCCTCTGCCGTCTGCTCCGGCCCTTTGTGACTAGTCTTAAGCAAAGGAAAGGTTACAAGGGTAATATCTCCTTCAAACTCCTTCCTTGTAGCCTGTGTCTGAATAAGTCTCTCCTCAACCTCTGCGCCATACAACTCCTTGAGAGCCAACTTTGCCTGCGCATTTATAAATAACTCCGGATTCATCTCCATATACTTTAGAATCTATCTTTTATTATATCATTTTTTCAAATACTCCTTCATCTCCCTCTTAACCTTAGGCGCAAGCACAAAGAGCGTAATCATTGTAGGGAATGCCATAAGGGCATACGCCAGGTCTATAAGGCTAACTGCAGACTTGAGCGGAATCATAGCCGCAACAATAAGCATTACAAGGAAGAAGTAGTTGTAATATTTGCCATTCTTTGCACCAAAGAGGTATGATGTACATTTTACTCCATAGTAGGAGTATGAGAACATTGTGGAGAAGGCAAAGATAAAGACCATAACCATAAGCAGCAGCGAGCCCCACTTGAAGGTAATGCCACCCAATGTTACAGTTGCTGGAATTGCAGCGCCAAATGCATTGAGCGCTATCTCCAATCCCTTCACTCCATCTCCCGATACCGCATAGTCTCCCTTTATGAGAATTGCAAGCGCAGTAAGAGTGCAGACAAGACCGCTATCTATGGATGGGCCCAACATTGCCACCAGTCCCTCCTTAATTGGCTTGTCATTCTTGGATGCGCCGTGCATCATACTGGCTGTACCTACACCTGCCTCATTTACAAGCGCAGCCCTTCTTGCTCCAACAAGAGCCACAGTAGCTATGCCGGCAAGGCCTCCCATACCCGCACGCGGTGTAAATGCGCCGCCAATGATATCTGCAAATACGCCCGGTATCTCAGATAGGTTGGTAAAGATTATGTAGAGCACAAGCAGGAAATACATACCCACCATAAGAGGAACAATCTTTGCGGATATCTTTGCAATCCTCTGAATTCCTCCAAGGACTACAACTGCCACAATAATGCAGATTATAAGACCTATGACAAATCTCAGCCCCAAGGTATTCTCAACCCCTGCCGGTGTTGTGAAGGTGGCAGTTACAGCCTCTGTAAGCTGATTGGCCTGCATTATGCAGAGTGTTCCTATAAGACCAAAGATGGAGAAGGCCACCGCCATAGGTTTCCACTTTGGCCCCAGACCTTTGGTAATCATATACATAGGACCTCCCTGCACTTCACCTCTATCATCTGTGCCCCTGAACATTATGGCAGATGAACCCTCAAAGAACTTGGTTGCCATTCCAACAATTGCGCTCACCCACATCCAAAAGATTGCGCCCGGACCTCCCATTGTAAGGGCTATTGCAACTCCCGCAATATTACCCATTCCAACGGTAGCGGCAATTGCGCTCATAAGCGCCTCAAAGGAGCTTATCTGTCCCGATTTGGATGAATCGGAAGAGCGGAGAGACTTTATTGCCCTTCCAAAATACCTGAAGGGAACAAAGCCAGAATAGATCAGAAAGAAGAGACCTCCTCCTATCAAGAGGAAAAAGAGCGGATAGCCGCATACAAAGTCACTTACCGCAACTATAAAAGAACCTATGCTCTCCATAACGCTACTAATTTAATCCACGATTCTTAAGCAACGGAAGGATTCCCGGCCTCTTGCCACGGAAATCTATGTAGAGGTTCATTGCATCATCCTCTGAACCTCTTGCCAGAATCTTATATCTGTATCTCTCCGCAACCTCTCTGTTGAAGATGTCGCCACTCTCTACAAATGCCTCAAATGCATCGGCATCCAGAACCTCCGCCCATATGTAGCTGTAGTAGCCTGCGGTGTATCCGCCTCCAAAGGTGTGGTTGAAATAAGGCGCTCT
>SFUD01000084.1 GCA_004561775.1 bacterium
CTCCGGGATTAGCCGCACTGCGTGCGCCTTTTCCCTGACCGCTCGCCGCGGGGGCCCTTGCAAAGCAGATGGCGGCAACCGTGGCAAGGAGTCACGCGGCCTGGGGAGGCCGCTATTTTGTTTAGTAGCCACACCATTGAAAGCAAGCTTTCATACGGCGTGGCTACTAAACAAAATCAGCATCGCTTTCGCGATGCTGACTCCTTGTGAATTTATGTGCTTTGCGGAGAGAGAGGGATTCGAACCCCCGGAGCCTCTCAGCTCAACGGTTTTCAAGACCGCCGCAATCGACCACTCTGCCATCTCTCCAATTTTCTGCCGGGATTTGTAATCCTGCTTGCAGATGACCCTCAATCGGGAGTGCAAAAGTAGAGAGAATTTTCAAACTATGCAAAAAAAAGATAAAAAAAATTGGCTTAATTTTTGCAAGTGTTTTATGTGTACTTGCTTAAAACTTCAAAGAAGTTTTAATTATGAATACCATTTTTGAGCAGGCTTTAACAGAGCAGAGAGATGCCCTATGCAGATATGCATACCTGCTGACCACAGATAGCAACAAGGCAGATGACCTTGTTCAGGAGACCTTTTACAAGGCTCTTAAGTATAGAAATCGCTTCCAGAGTAACTCCAACCTGAAGGCGTGGCTCTTTACAATTATGAAGAACACCTTCATAAACGACTACCGCCGGCAGGGCAGAATTAATTCCGTCATTGATGCAGATGCCCACGAATTTGTTGTTAATAACAGAAAATCCGATGATAACCCGGAGCGGAATTTCCGTCTTAAGGAGGTTAACAATATGATTAATTCTCTGGACCCGGCCTATAAGGTCCCTTTCCTTATGTATGAGAATGGGTATAAGTATCAGGAGATCTCCAACGAACTTGGGCTATGCCTTGGCACAGTAAAGAGCAGAATACATTTCTCCAGGAAAAAGCTTGTAAAGATGCTGCTGCTGTAGCTGCAAAAGTGCTAAAGGGACCGCTGGCGGGAGCAACAGCTTTAAGCTTTAAAGAAGGCCCGCTGGAAGAGAATAAGGTAGCAGACTCCTACAGAGACGCAAGCATCTGCAAAGTTGAAGATTGGGCGGAAAAAGACAAAGTGCTCCCCACCCCAGATTGGCACCCAAGAGGGCAGCTGCGTATCTATGATTGGAAAGTAGAACATATCTACCACCTTGCCAAAGAGAATGGGCGCATAACCTCCTCCCGATGGAAAGAGGGTTGCCGCCTCAAATGGAGTGGACTCGCCAAAGAAGAGACCGTAAAAGAGGCAGTCAAGCACATTCCCAACAGCGCCTACAAAGATTAGCGAGATGCCTATAAAGACGCCCAGAGGAACAATGAGAGGCTCGCTCCCGAAGGCCTTGGCCTGCGGGAGCCGCTCTCTCTCCATTAATCTTGCAGCGGAATCTCTTTTGAGAAGCTGAACAATATACCTCAAAAGAACTATGATGAGCACTATGCGCAGGAGGCTAAGGAGAAGTTTACCCCAAAAGGCAGAACTTATCTCCATACCAAAGGCCATGCCGGGGTTCTCTATAAAGAGAAGCTGAAACCAATTGCCGCAAACGCTTATACTCTCCCCAAGAGTCATATTCAACTTTACGGCAACCTTAATGGCCTGGTCTGCCAGCAGCAAAAAGATAATGAATGCCGCCAAAAATCTGCCCTTCCTCCTCATCTCCATCTGCCCGGACTCTATCTGCGGTTCTTTGCCTCTACACTCAAAGTTGCGTGCGGAACAAGCATAAGGCGCTCCTTTGGAATAAGTTTGCCGGTAACCCTGCAGATACCGTAAGTCTTGTTCTCTATACGAACCAAAGCAGCCTCAAGCGACTCTATAAATTTGTACTGACGCGCAGCTAATTGTCCCGACTCCTCTTTTGAGAGAGATGAAGCACCCTCTTCCAAAACCTTAAATGTTGGAGAGGTATCCTCAACATCGTTGCTGGAGCTATGGGTGATAGCAGAACGCAATTGATCATAATCCTCTCTGGCTTTGGCCAATTTCTGTAAAATGAGTTCTTTGAACATCTTAAGGTCCTCGTCGCTGTAACGGGTTGGAGCAACCTCCTCTCCCTGAACTTTAGTACCTTGCTGCAAATCTGCAGCATTTGTCTCTTGTGTTGCCATATGCCAAAAAATTAAAAATTCACAAATCCGGGGCTAATCAGACTCTGGAGATCTTTATTCTCAAGGTCTCATTATTACCCCACTCCACCTCAGCGGCCCCTTGCGGAGCCTCCTGAAGCTCTATATTATTACAGAGTGTCTGCGAACAAACATACTGCAAATAATCTTCCAAAGAGGCTACAATTTCGGGATTTTTCTCAACAATTGCAACTATTTTATCAGTAACGTCAAAACCGCTCTCCTTTCTAAGGTTCTGAATCCTGTTCACAAGCTCCCTGGCGGTACCTTCTCTCTTAAGAGCCTCACTTATTGTAATATCCAGCGCCACGGTAAGTTTACCCTCGCTAGCAACAAGCCAGCCCGGCATATCCTCAGAGGTAATCTCATAATCTCCCCTCTCCAGCATCACATCACCGCCGGCAAGGTGCAAGAGATAACGCGGATCCTCCGCCATACCGCTGCGCTCTATCTCCGCAATGCTCTTCTGGTCCATAGCCGCAAAGGCAGAGGCAATCTCCTTCATCTGCTTTCCATATCTCTTGCCAAGGGTCTTAAAGTTAGGCTTAATCTTCTTTGTAATAAGCCCCTCCGTATTGCGGATAAACTCCACCTCCTTAACATTAACCTCGTTAAGCACAAGACTCTGCACCCTTTGGAACTGCTCCTGCAACTTGTCGTCCAAAATAGGAATAACAAGTTTTGCAAGCGGCTGACGCACCTTAATGTTAACCTTTCTTCTCAAGGCAAGAATCATAGAAGAACTCAACTGCGCAAGCTCCATTCTCTCCTCCAGGTCTTTGTCTATAAGCGACTCATCCACAGCCGGCATAGCTGTCTGATGCACAGAACTCTCTGCAAACCTGTGCGAAACCGCATTAAGATCCAGGAAGAGATTCTCCATAAAGAATGGAGCTATTGGAGCGGCCAGCAGCGCAACGCTCTCCAAACAGCTGTAGAGAGTCTGGTAAGCCGCAACCTTATCCTCATCCATCTCGCCTCCCCAGAAACGCTTTCTGTTAAGTCTCACATACCAGTTGCTCAAATGGTCGCAGACAAAATCCTGAATCATTCTGCCGGCAGAGGTAATATCATAATTCTCATAAGAGGCCTCAACATCCTTAATGAGAGTATTTAGCAGAGAGATTATCCACCTATCTATCTCCGGCCGCTTCTCTACAGGAACCTGCGCTGCAGAACAGTCAAAGCCATCCACATTTGCATAAAGAGCAAAGAAGGAGTAAGTATTATAGAGAGTGCCAAAGAACTTTCTCCTAATCTCATCTACTCCCGATGCATCAAATTTAAGGTTGTCCCAAGGCTGAGCATTGGTAAGCATATACCACCTGAGCGCATCTGCGCCATACTCGTCCAGAGCTTTGAATGGATCTACCGCATTGCCAAGCCTCTTGCTCATCTTGTTGCCCTCCTTATCCAGCACCAGACCGTTGGAGATAACATTCTTATAGGCAATGGAGTCACTCACCATAGTATGGATGGCGTGCAGGGTAAAGAACCAGCCGCGGGTCTGGTCAACACCCTCAGCTATAAAATCTGCGGTCTGACCAAACTCCGGAGAATTCATACGTGCAAGCCCCTCCTGCGCATAAGGCATTGCGCCGGAATCAAACCATACATCTATAAGGTCGCTCTCTCTGCGCATTGGCGCGCCGCTCTTGGAGAGAAGCACAATCTCATCTACATAAGGTCTGTGAAGGTCTATCTTATCATAATTCTCCTTGCTGCTGTCATCGGGATTAAAGCCTGCGGCAGCCAGAGGATTCTCCTTCATAACACCGCCTGCAACAGCCCTCTCTATCTCTGCGTAGAGCTCCCTTGCAGAACCTATGCAAATCTCTTCCGCTCCATCCTCTGTTCTCCAAATAGGAAGAGGAGTACCCCAGAAGCGGCTTCTGGAGAGATTCCAATCCTGAAGGTTCTCCAGCCACTTGCCAAAGCGGCCGCTGCCGGTGCTCTCCGGCCTCCAGGTAATTGTCTTGTTAAGCTCTATAAGCCTCTCCTGCACTGCAGTAGTCCTTATAAACCACGAATCCAGCGGATAGTAGAGCACAGGCTTGTCTGTTCTCCAGCAATGCGGATAGGAGTGCACGTGCTTCTCTATCTTAAAGGCCTTTCCCTGCTGCTTAAGGTCCATACATATATCTATGTCTATAGTTGGAGCATCGGGAGCAAGAGAGGAGTCATAAGCATTCTTTACATACCTTCCAGCATAAGGGCCATAACTCTCCAAATTTACGCGGGTGCGCACAAACTCCTCAGAGAGATCCTCTATCTTGTACATCTTGCCGGAGCGGTCTACCATAGCCTGCTTAACCTGATCCTTGTCCACAACCATAAATGGAGGCACTCCGTTGGCCTTTGAGACCTTGTCGTCATCTGCGCCAAAGGTTGGAGCAATGTGCACAATGCCTGTACCGTCTGTGGTGGTAACAAAATCGCCGTTAATAACCCTGTGCATTCCCTCCTCAGGCTTCATCCAATCTATAAGCTGCTCATAGGCAATGCCTTTGAACGACGAGCCCTTCATAGGTGCGCCCACAACCTGGTAAGGCACAAGCTTGTCGCCCTGCTTGTAGCT
>SFUD01000085.1 GCA_004561775.1 bacterium
GACTCCTCTATATGCACGCCAGTAAAGCAGCTCTCAAATTTTCCGGAGAGGTTGTGCTTCATCTTTGGCGACTCCTCTCTCTTCTCCGGAGTAATGAGACCAAGCTCTGCCATAAGCTGGCATCCGTTGCAAATGCCAAGACTCATAGTATCCTTTCTGGCATAGAAGTTATCCAGTGCAGCCTTTGCCTTGTCATTGTAGAGGAAAGCGCCTGCCCAGCCCTTTGCAGAGCCAAGAGTATCTGAGTTGGAGAAGCCTCCTACAAATACAATCATCTTAACCTCTTCCAGAGTCTCTCTTCCCGATACAAGGTCTGTCATATGTACATCCTTTACTCGGAAGCCCGCAAGGTGCAGAGCCCAAGCCATCTCCCTGTCTCCGTTGGAACCCTTCTCTCTGATGATGGCCGCAATAGGAGCCTCCGCCGATGTGGCATATTGCTCAAGTCTGCCTGTAAAGCCTTTAGGGAAGGAGAAGCGGAGCGGCTGTTTCTTGTAGTTCTGGTACCTCTCCCTTGCGCACTCAGCGCCGGACTGACGTATCTCCATAAGATATGAGGTCTTGTACCAGATATCTCTCATAAGGTCTATATCCAGCTCTATGCCGTTAACCCTAATAACTCTCTCCTCTATGCGCTGGGCAATCCTGTAACCCTTAACATTGTGGGAGGCAAGTATCTGCTCCAGCTCTTCAACTCTCTGCTCAGCTACCTGCACAACTACGCCCGGGTACTCTGCAAAGAGCGCTCTCTCCAGCTTCTTCCAGCACTCTGCGTTGCCGGAAGCCTCTGCATTGGCAGATGAGCACGCACTTGCAGATGAGCCAGCACTTGCAGATGAGCAAGCATTGCCGGAAGCCTCTGCTAGAAGAGCAGAGAGGTCCAGTGAGAGGCCGCCGCATGTGTTGGCAAAGTTCATCTCAAGAAGAGTGGTTATAAGACCGCCGGCAGAGATGTCGTGACCGGCAAGAAGAAGGCTCTCTCCGTTGGCGTCCCTTCTGCGTATTGCCTCCTGCAGGGCTGCAAAGGCATTGGCAAAATAATTTGGCGAGAGAATATCGGGAGTAGTGGAATCCAAAAAACCAAGAGCCTGCGCAAATGCGCTGCCGCCAAGGCTAAGCTCTCCGGCCTTGTAGAGATTCTCCACAAACGGTATATAAATGAATGTGCTGCTGCAGTTGGAGGCATTTGGGCGCACTATGTTGTTTATATCCTCTACAGGGGCTACAGATGAGATAATAAGTGTGCCGGGAGCAAGAACCTTGCTGCCATCGGGATACTTTTGTGTCATACTCATAGAGTCCTTGCCTGTAGGGATATTAATGCCAAGAGCCACTGCAAAATCCGATACAGCCTTTACTGCACCGTACAGGCGCGCATCCTCGCCCTTGTTTCTGCTTGGCCACATCCAGTTGGCACTAAGCGAGACGGCCTTTATGCCACCCTTGAGCGGTGCCCACACCACATTTGTAAGAGCCTCTGCCACAGAGAGTCTGCTGCCTGCTCCAGAATCTATCAGAGCCGCGGCAGGGGCGTGGCCTATAGAGGTTGCAATGCCCTCCTTATTGTCGTAGCCTATAGCTGTTACTCCAAGGTTGTTTAAAGGAAGCTGAATCTCGCCTGCGCACTGCTGCCCTGCAATAAGACCTGTTACGGAGCGGTCTACCTTGTTGGTGAGCCAATCCTTGCAGGCAACGCTCTCCAGCTGAAGCACCTGACTTAGATGGTGGCGGAACTCTTCCGGGCCGCTCTCAAACTCTACCGGCGCAAAATGATAGTTGCTGGTAACATCGTGCATATAGGTCTTTGGAGCAGAGCCAAACATATCGCTCATCTGCAGGTCTATTGCAGCCTGCCCGCTCTTAGAATCCTTAAGGGTAAAATTGTGGTTGCCGGTAGTCTGGCCAACCTGGTAGAATGGCGCGCGCTCCCTCTCTGCCACAGCCTTAAGCTCTGCAAGATTCTCCTCCTTCATAACAAGTCCCATCCTCTCCTGGCTCTCATTCCCGATAATCTCCTTAAGGCTTAGCGTAGGGTCTCCAATTGGGAGCTTGCTGATATCTATATCTCCGCCAGTCTCCTCCACAAGCTCCGAAAGGCAGTTGAGGTGGCCTCCCGCGCCGTGGTCGTGAACGGAGATTATGGTGTTGTTGCCGCTCTCGGAGATAGCCCTTATAGCATTATAGACGCGCTTCTGCATCTCCGGGTTGGCGCGCTGCACTGCATTAAGCTCTATGGCATTATTGTACTGACCTGTATTTACGGAGCTTACTGCGCCGCCTCCCATTCCAATACGATAATTGTCTCCGCCAAGAATAACCACCTTGTCGCCCACGCCCGGACTCTCCTTAAGAGCGTCATCCTTCTTTGCATAACCAACACCGCCGGCAAGCATAATAACCTTGTCGTAGCCAAACATCGGGGTCTCATCTGCCTCTGCGCTCTTGCTGCAGAGTCTCTCATTGTGCTCAAAGGTGTAGAGGCTGCCGCAGATAATGCACTGGCCAAACTTGTTGCCAAAATCGCTGGCGCCGTTGCTAGCCTTGGTAAGAATCTCCTGCGGAGTCTGGTAGAGCCATTTGCGCGGAGCATCCTTCTCCCACTCGCGCTTTATATTAAGGGCATAACGGCATCCCGAATCCTCAAATATTGCAGCCTCCTGCTCTATTGTGCAGGCCTTATTGTGGCTTCCCGATTCTATTCCCGAATCGAACCTTGGGTAGGAGGTCATATAGACCGCTGTGCCGGCTATAGGGAAACTCCCCTTTCCGCCTGCCATTCTGTCCCTTATCTCTCCGCCTGTTCCTGTAGCTGCACCGTTGAAAGGCTCCACTGTTGTAGGGAAGTTGTGTGTCTCCGCCTTAAGGCTTATTACAGTCTTGGCATCTTCTGTTACAAAGAAATCCGGTTTGGAACCGCTTGCCGGGTGGAACATCTTTACTGTTGGGCCCTCCAGGAAGGCGCAGTTGTCTTTGTATGCGCTAACTATAAGGTTGGGATTCTCCTGGCTTGTCCTCTTTATCATCTTAAAGAGCGAACTCTCCATCTCCTTGCCATCTATCACAAAGATACCATTAAAGATTTTGTGCCTGCAGTGCTCGCTGTTTACCTGTGAGAATCCAAAGACCTCGCTATCTGTAAGAGGTCTGCCCAGCTTGCGGCTCAACCCCTTAAGATACTCTATCTCCTCTTTGTTAAGGGCAAGACCCTCCTGCTGGTTGTAGGTCTCAAAATCCACTGTGCTGGCGCCAAATGCCGATGGCTCCCCAATATAGACTATAGGCTCCGGCTTGCG
Source organism: bacterium (assembly GCA_004561775.1). GTDB lineage: Bacteria > Bacteroidota > Bacteroidia > Bacteroidales > UBA932 > Egerieousia. The sequence goes on from SFUD01000085.1 coordinate 3,294, forward strand.
CTCAATCTTAAAGATCTTCTGGTCCAGACCATCGTAAACCCTGCTGAGCATCTTGTCGTGCTCCGGGTTCTCTACCGGAGAGGGAAAGAACTCCTCTATGCGGCTGATGCCCTCTATATTCATATTTTGGGTAATCTCCACCGCGTTGGTGCTCCAAGGGGTAATCATCTCCTTGCGGGGGCCTACAAAGATGCCCTCCAGGCTCTCCCTTTGTGAGATTTTGCCGCAGAAGAGCCACTCCAATGCGCTTATATTGTTGCTGTTAAGTTCAGATTTATGCTCTACGGCTATAACCGTATCAGAATTTGAGTTGAAAAAAGAGATCATATCCTTACAGTTGAGTATATTTCTAAAAGCCCAAAGGTACTACTTATATTTGATATTGCGGGAGCGGTTACTGCTTTTTTATTAACTTTGAGCCGCATTTTATCAACCGATGCAGAAGAGTATCAAATCTTTGTGAGAATGAATATCAATGAGAATGAATATAGGAAATTACTTGAGTCCATCTTCAACAGATTCCCAAGTTTTCAGAGAGTAGGGGGGATGGCCTATAAGCCGGGCCTTGAGAGGATGGAGAGCATAGCAAACCTGCTGGGCAATCCGCAAGACAAATTCCGTTCAATACATATTGCAGGCACAAACGGCAAGGGCTCCACCAGCCACATCCTTGCCTCTGTGCTCAACGAGTGCGGCCTTAAGGTTGGACTCTACACCTCTCCGCATCTTTGGGATTTCAGAGAGAGGATAAAGGTCTCTGCCGGAGCCTCCGCTTCTGCAATGCAGATGATAGAGAAGGAGTACGTCTACCGCTTTCTTATGCAGAATATGGCAAAGTTTGAGGAGTTGCAGGCCTCCTTCTTTGAGATAACCACTGCAATGGCATTCAGCTATTTCTGCCATTGCAAGGTGGATGTGGCAGTAATTGAGTGCGGACTGGGCGGCAGGTTGGACTCAACAAACATAATTGTGCCGCAGTTGAGCATAATCACCAATATTGGCAAGGACCACTGCGAATACCTTGGGTATGAGTTGCACCAAATTGCCGCAGAAAAGGCAGGCATAATAAAAGAGGGAGTGCCGGCAATTATCGGTGAGGCAACAGAGGAGAGCGTTTGCAGAGTCTTCAGAGAGCGCGCCCAAGCCTGCAACTCTCCAATACACTTCTCCAACAGCGCTTCGCCCCAGGAGTGGTTGGCGCTCTATCTGAAAAATTTATCCCCTGCCTCTTCTCCCGATGCTGCAGAAATCTCCGCTTTTCTGCAACAGCTTGTTTCAAAAATGGACCTGAGAGGTTCATACCAGCAGAAGAATCTGCGCGCGGTGCTTGCCGCCCTCTCGCAATTGGCGCTGAATCCATACTTTGCAGAGGCATTGAGAAGGGGTACACTTGCCGCAAAACTTGCTGCAACCCCATTTACCA
>SFUD01000086.1 GCA_004561775.1 bacterium
CTTGTGCTCCACAAGCTGCCCCGCCTTTATATTCAATATCGTTAAATTTCGGACGCATAATTTTTCAATTTAAAAAGTTTCACACTCCAATTAGTTAATACCCAATTTTGCCTGATAATCCTTAAGAGTCTCAAGGACATTGCTCTTAACATTGATGAAGTTGCTGATACCCTTTGCAACCAAGTCATCCTTGCAAGCAGGGTCACCGGCAACAACCAAGATAGCCTTGTCGCCTACGAGCTCCTTCATTGCAGGAACTGCCTCTGCATACTCCTCGTCAGAAGAGCAGGCAACGATAATCTCTGCACCGGAAGCAAGAGCCTCTTTAACACCCTCCTCAACAGAAGAGAATCTGTTGTTGTCCACAACCTTAAAGCCGGCTACAGCAAAGAAGTTGCAGCTGAACTGCGCTCTTGCGCGGCACATTGCAAGATTACCGAATGTAACCATAAATGCAGTAGGTTTATGGGCGCTCTTGTCTGTCTTGAATCTCATAGCCTCAAAAGCCTGCGCGCCTCTGTAAGCCTCAAGCGGCTGGCCAATCATATTGCCTGTAACCTCAGGAGCAGGTTTTCTTGTAACAACCTCTGCTGTAACATCCTTATCCACAACCTCTGTAAAGTTAGGGAACTGGTTAACGCCAAGGATAGAGATGCGGCGTGTAGCAATCTTCTTGTCTCTGTCTGCAGAGGTAGCCTTGATTGCGCTCTGTACAAAGCCCTCTTTGAAGGCCTCAACATAACCGCCCTTCTCCTCAACCTCTTTAAAGAGTTTCCAAGCAGCCTCTGCAAGAGACTGTGTAAGCTCCTCAATGTAGTAAGAACCTGCAGCTGGGTCCACAACCTTGTCAAAATGAGCCTCCTCCTTAAGGATAGACTGAACATTTCTTGCAATACGGTTGCTGAACTCGCCCGGAGCGCGGAATGAATAGTCAAATGGAAGAACCTCCAAAGAATCAACGCCGGCAATAGCTGCGCTCATTGCCTCTGTTGTACCGCGAAGCATATTTACATAAGGGTCATAAACAGTCTGGTTCCAGTTGCTTGTAACAGCGTGAACCTTCATCTTCTCTGCACAGCTGCAAGTAGCGCCATAAGCCTTTACTATGTTAGCCCAAAGCATACGCACTGCGCGGAACTTAGCAATCTCCATAAAGTATGTGGAGCCCACTGCAAATGTAAACTTAATTGCCTTTGCAGCCTCATTTACAGGAATGCCTGCCTCTGTAAGCTTGTTCAGGTACTCACTTCCAATAGCAAGAGCAAAAGCAGCCTCCTGAACCAGGTTGGAACCTGCATCATTAAATGCATAAGCCTCAACGCCAACAGTTCTTACGTGCTTGTAGCCCTCTGCAGCCTTAACGCACTCTGCAAGAGTATCCATAGACTTCTCGGAGCAGAAAGCGCCCTTCTGGTTAAGCACTCTGATAGGGTCAAAGTCGAACGAAGCCTTAACATCGTCCGCAGCAACACCCTGAGCCTTTGCAACAGCAAGGAAAGATTTGATAATCTGCGGAGCAGCGCAGCAGCAGCCAACAAAGTTAACCTCTACCTTTGCAAGGTCTATGCCCTTAAGCAGAGTAGCCATCTCCTGCTCGCTTATAGGCTCTGTACCCTTAACGCAGAAACCAACGGCATCCACACCCTTCTTAAGACCGTCAAGAGCCTGCTCATTAGCCTTCTCATAACCCTCGCAACAAGCGCAGTAGTCCTGGCGTGTAAGCCATTTGTTATCATCCTTTGTGCCTCTAACAAAAGGAAAAGCACCTGCCTCACCGCCAAGATGCTTAATCTCCTTCAAATTATCAGCACGGTAATAAGGACGGACAGAGAATCCCTCCGGAGTCTTCCAGACAAGTTTCTTCTCATAATCGGCGCCCTTTAAATCCTTAGTTATCACCTCTTCCCACTGCTCTGTGGAAACCGGTGGAAACTCAGCAAATAATTTCTCAGCCATATTTTTATAAGTTTATTTTTGTTAAATGTGTGTGTAAAATCTTGTTATCTTACAAAGATAGGTATTTTTTGGATAAAGGCATATTTTTTGAGATATATTATCCAAAAAAGCAGTGAATTATGGAGGAGTTCCGCTCATTTTTAGACTACTTGCAGATACAGAAGCGCTACTCGCCGCGCACCTTGCAGAATTACAGCACAGCTATGGAGCATTTCTGCAACTACGCGCTGCCGCAGAGCGGCGATATTTCGCAGAGTAGCGATATTTCGCAGAGCGACACAATTCCCCAGGGTGGCGCAATTCCGCAGCAGGGTGGCGCAATTCCGCAGCAGAGTGGCGCAATTCCGCAGGGTGACACAATTCCCCCGCAAGAACTTTTAGAGGCGCTTACTGCCAAGACCTTCAGAGGCTTCATTGCGGAGCGTCTGGAGGCAGGAGAGAAGCCCAGAACAGTAAACCTCTACCTTAGCGCCCTCAGCAGTTTCTGCAAATATCTTCTGCGCAAAGGCCTGCTCAAAGAGAATCCTATAGATTCCATAAAGAGGCCAAAAGAGGAGCATCGTCTTCCCGATTTCTACAGCAAAGATGCGCTCAAAGAGTACCTGGAAAGCCCTGTAGCAGAGGGATATGCACCTATGCGCAACCGCACGTTAATACTGCTTATCTACTCCACCGGCATAAGACGCGCAGAGGCGGCAGGACTGATGGTACGAGACCTGGACCTCTCCCGGGGCATCATTGCAGTAACTGGAAAGGGCGACAAAAAGAGGAATATCCCTATAATCCCTTTGCTTTCTCAATATTTATTTGTATATTTACAAATAAGAAAGAGTTCATTTCAAGAGTGTAAATATGACAACCTTTTCTTAACGGATAGAGGCAACCCTCTCTACCTCTCATTTGTTAATAATGTTGTCAAAAGGGAATTGGGAGGCCTTAAAGAGTTTAGCGGCAAGAAGTCACCACACATTTTGCGTCACTCCTTTGCCACCCACCTGCTCAACAACGGGGCAGACCTCAACAGCATAAAGGAGGCGCTGGGACACTCCTCACTTGCGGCAACCCAGGTTTACACCCACAACTCTTTTGAAAAGCTTAAATCTGTATACAAAGAGGCTCATCCACTTGCCAAGAGTGGAGCCCCACCAAAGGGAGAGAATAGTTAACCAGCTCATTTAGAGCATAAAAATAGGAGGTAGATATGAACATCAGGATTCAATCGGTAAAGTTTGATGCAGATTCAAAATTGTTGGAATTTGTAGAGAAAAAGGTAGGCAAGATTGAGAAATTTCACGACAACATAATTGATGCTGAAGTCACACTCTCTCTCCTGCCGGATCAGCTCAACAAAGAGGTTAAGGTTAAAATTCATCTGCCGGGAGAGGAACTCATCGTAAAGAGAAACTCCAAAACCTTTGAAGATGCAGTAGTTGACTGCGTGGATGTAATCAAAGAGAAGATTGTACGCATAAAAGAGAAGGCAAGAGGATAAGCCGCAAACGCGCCTCGCATTTATCACTAAAAAAGGAGATGAACTCATCAAGTTAGTTCATCTCCTTTTTATTATGTAGGGTTCTATCCTACCCAACTGTTAAAGGTTCGGATTAACCTTGCTCCACTCAGATACCGGCGGTACAATGTTAAGAGTAACAAGTTCGTCACGCATCTTGCAGAGGTGCTCGTAGCTTGCATCCAGTTTAGCCATCTCCTCTGGAGTTCCCTCAGGCATCTTGAATGTGCAGCCATTCTCATCAAGAGTAGTATCCATAGCCATCATAATGTTCTGGTACTTCTCATTATTTACAAATGTACCTGCTGGCCAACGGAATCTCTCACCGCCCATTACAGACTGAATCATCTCAATTGAGCAGTATGCAGGGCTCTGCCAAGAAGAACGGCCGCGAAGCTCAATAATCTTTGCGCCGCCCTTTGTGGTAGCAACCTTCAAAGCCTCCCAATCCTCCTCTGTGCAGGCAGGAGTACCGATAAGGTCGTGCAGAGGTTTGCCGGCAACCTTTACCTTGCTGCCAAATACTGCCATCTGCTCACCATGTCCGCCGTATGTTGCGCAACCTGTAACCTCGCTCTGGAGAACACCAAATTTCTTTGCAATTGCGCTCTGGAGACGTGTAGAATCCAATGCTGCAAGAGTGGTAACCTGAGAAGGTTTGAGGCCTGAGTAGAGAAGTGTTACAAGACCGGTAAGGTCTGCAGGGTTGAAGATAACAACAACGTGCTTAACATTAGGGCAGTAAGTCTTAATGTTCTTACCAAGCTCCTCTGCAATCTTGCAGTTGCCTGCAAGCAGATCCTCGCGGGTCATACCTGCCTTTCTTGGTGCGCCGCCGGAAGAGATGATATATTTTGCATCTTTGTATGCTACTGCAGGGTCTGTTGTTGCAACAAGATTTGCACCGTCAAAACCGCAGTGGAACATCTCCTCAATAACACCCTCCATTGCAGGAGCGTAAACATCATAAAGACAAACATTTGGAGTAAGCTTCATTGCCAAAGCCAACTGAACCATTGTTGAACCGATAGCTCCACCGGCACCAACAATCACTAATTTATCATTTGTTAAGTAGCCCATAACTAGTTATATTTTTATTATAATTTGTTATAAAAAAATACGTTTTGAATAACAACGTCAAAGGTATTGCTTTTCATCAATTAAACCAACAATTTCAGTGCCAAAAAATCAAAAGAGTATGACCAATTCGCTCCATCCCCCTGCAGCGCTTC
>SFUD01000087.1 GCA_004561775.1 bacterium
CAACCTTGGAGGGAATCGGGAAGCTGGTAAAGGAGGGGATGCAGATGGCAAGGGTGCTCTCCGACGACCCTTGCAATACGCTGCCCAACCCGGAACTCTGCTACAAGGGAGGCGCTGCGCCTCTTGCTCTCTACGACAGTGCCATTGAGAGCCTCTCCACAGAGCAGAAGATTAAGATGGCACAGAACTCCTTTGAGGAGATTGTTGGCAGCAACAAGAGCCTTATAGATATTAAAAGCACCTATGAGGACTCTGCAGAGCACACATATATTGCAGATAGTCAGGGTTTTGAAGGGGAGGCAGACTCTACGGAGTTTGGCATTTCCACAGAGTGCAGCATAGATGGTGGCAACGGCGCCATATATGATGGCTTCTGGGGCAATTATGCCACCTGCCTTAAGAATCTGGAATTGCAGGGTTGCTCTAAGAGAGCTCTGGAGCGGGCTGTTGCAAAGATTGGCGCAGCCCCTGTAAAGGGCGGTAAGGTGAATGTGGTCTTTAACAACACCGTCTCCGGCAGGCTTGTAGCAGAGATTCTTACAGCCCTGCAGGGCGGCTGCATTCAGCAGAACAGATCTTTCCTCTGCGGGTGCAAAGGGAAGAGAGTCTTTGGCGATAATCTTACCATTCTGGACAATCCTCATATTCCGGGAAAATGCGGCTCCCGATATTTTGACTCGGAGGGGCTTGCCACCAAACCCTCAAGGATAATCTGCGGCGGCGTTGTAACCGACTACTATCTTAATACCTATTTTGCAAACAAACTTAACTGCAATGCAACAATAGAGGGCCCCTCCGCCCCCTGCATAGATTACTCTGCTTTCAAACCCCAATACAGGGATTTAAGCTACGAGCAGATGCTCTCTCTTGTAGACAAGGGCATAGTTGTAACCAACTTTATTGGCGGCAGATGCAATACTGCCACCGGCGACTTCTCCTTCGGCATAGAGGGTTTTCTGCTGGAGGGAGGCAAAATTGGAGCCCCTATATGCAAAATGAACATTACAGGCAATATGACGGATTTGTGGAACTCCCTTCTCTTTGCAGCACAAGATGCAAGAGAGGGCTTCAGCTGGCAGATACCCTCATTGTCCTTCGAGAACTTAACATTAACTTAACCTGTTATGGATAATAAAAGAGATAATACAACCGATATTGTTTCAGAAAAGAGACCTTCTCTCTTTGTCTCCCTTATTCCGGTAGCAATTCTTATTGCTCTTATTGTTGTGGGGGCCATAGTCTTTGGAGATGAACTTACCGACGGACCTTCCCAGATAGCCCTACTTGGCGCAGCCGCTGTTGGAGCTCTCATAGGAATCTATCACCTTAAGATTCCTTGGGAGAAATTGGAGGGCGGTATGCTGGATAATCTTAGCAAGACAGGGAGCGCCATCTTCATAATCCTTATGATAGGCGCCCTTACTGCTGCCTGGATTCAGTCCGGCGTGGTTCCTACAATGATTTATTATGGGCTTAAGATTATTAATCCCTCCATCTTTCTGCTTATAACCTTCCTCTTTACAGGAATAATCTCCTGCATTCTGGGAAGTTCCTGGACTACGGTGGGCACAATAGGTCTTGCTATGCTTACCATAGGCAGGGTTCTTGGCTATGACGATGGCTGGCTTGCGGGTGCAATCCTCTCCGGCGCTTATGTGGGAGATAAGATATCGCCGCTTAGTGATACCACAAACCTCTCCTCAAGCATATCGGGAGTAAAATTGTCTGAGCATATTAAATATATGGTAATAACAAATGTTCCTGCATTTATTATATGTGCGGTGGTCTTTGGTATTGCCGGATTTTTTGTGGAGATTGAGTCTTCGCTAGATGTGGAGCAGCAGTGTAGGGAGATTAGCGGTGAGTATAATGTCTCGCTCTGGCTGCTGCTTATTCCGGCAGGAACTATCTTTATGATTTATAAGAAGATATCTCCATTCCTGACTCTCTGCCTCTCTGCTGTTATTGGAGTTGTTGTGGCTCTCTTTGCACAGCCTCAGATTATTCAGCAAATATCTCCGTACGGAGAATCCATAACCTCTTACATCTATGCGCCAATTAAGATTCTCGCCTCCAGCGTGGATGTGGAGACCGACAACAAGATTCTGGACGGGCTTGTAGATACCGGAGGTATGGGCGGAATGATAAAGACCATCTGGCTTGTTATCTCTGTTGTTGGGTTTGGCGGCATTATGGAGTCTGCGGGCTATATTGAGTGCATTACAAGACACATTATGAAGTATATAAAGAGTACCGTAAGCCTTGTGGCGGCTACCGTGGGAAGCTGCTGTTTCTGCAACATTCTCCTCTCGGACCAGTACATCTCCATACTTGTGTCGGGAAAGATGTTTGGCGACCTTTACGACAAAGGGGGCTATGAGAGGCGCCTGCTGGCTCGCTCTATCCAGGACTCTGCAACAGTAACCTCTGTGCTTGTGCCTTGGAACACCTGCGGAGTTTATCATAGCGGAATGCTTGGCATACCTACCCTCACATTGCTGCCATATTGCGTCTTTAACTATATCTCTCCGATCTGCTCCATTGCTGTGGCAGCAATTGGTTACAAGATATACAGATTTGGCAAAAGGATAAGATAGGAGAAAAGAGAAGAGTGAAGTAAAAAACAATCATTAACATAATATAATAGTATAATAATATGACAATCAATAAGGATAAAGTTGTTGCATTGGAGTACACCCTCACGGTAAACGGAGAGGTTATTGAGAGCGTTAAGGCGGAGAAACCGCTTAGATTTATCTTTGGCGCAGGCACTCTGCTGCCAAAGTTTGAAGAGAATGTGCTGGAGAAGTCTGTGGGCGATGCCTTTGAGTTTAGACTGGAGGCAGAAGAGGCTTATGGAGAGGTTAACAAGGAGATGATTGTGGAGATTCCCAAGAGCGCATTTGAGGTAGATGGAAAATTTGATTCGGAGATGATTGCCGTTGGCAAGGTTCTTCCTATGATGGACGGTATGGGCAACAGGCTTAACGGCACTGTGGCAGGCCTTACAGAGAGCGGTGTTGTTATGGATTTCAACCATCCTCTTGCAGGCCAGGCCCTCAACTTTAAGGGTAAGGTTGTAGAGGTTAGAGAGGCTACCCAACAGGAGTTGGAAGAGGGTCTCTATGGCGAGAAGAGAGGCGGCTGCGGCGGTTGCCATGGCGGCGGTTGCGGCAATGGCGGCTGCGGTGGCGGCGACTGTTCAGATGGCGGTTGCGGTGGCTGCGGCGGCGGTGACTGCGGCGGCAGCTGTTGATAGTGAAGGGCTTAACCCTGCGCGGTTGCTATTGCCTCTGCGGTTGCTATTGCCTCTGCGGCATTGATTCCATCTATTGCAGATGAGACAATGCCGCCGGAGTAGCCCGCGCCCTCTCCGCAAGGATAGATGCCGGGCAAACCGGGAGCCTGCAGAGTCTCCGGATTACGTACAATTCTTACGGGAGATGATGTTCGGGATTCTACTGCAAGCAGAAGAGCATCGTTTGTGCAATAGCCCCTCATTCTCCTGTCAAACTCTTTGAATCCCTCTTTGAGCCTCTTTGCCACAAGTTTTGGAAGCAGTTTGTGGAGAGGGGCAGATATTGTGCCTGCCATATAGGAGCTCTTTGGCAGAGAGGCGGATATTTTGCCATTCATAAAATCCTGCATTCTCTGCGCAGGGGCCTTTATTGTGGGCACTCTTCCTCCCGATGCCTGCTCTGCCTCTCTGCAGTAGCTCATAATTCTCTGCTCCACAGCCTCTTGGAACTTCAGCAGCTTAAGAGGTCCGTACTCTTCAAATGAGTGTATATCCTCCGGCTCTATCTGCACAACCACACCTGCGTTGGCCCATTTGGAGTCTCTGCCAGAGTTGCTCATTCCGTTAAGCACCATCTCTCCGGCCTCTGTCATAGATGGCACAAGTATTCCTCCGGGGCACATACAGAAGGAGAAGACTCCCCTGCCATCTACCTGACATACTGCAGAATACTCTGCCGCCGGAAGCATTCTCTCCAATCTGCCTGCCGGAGAGCCACCCGGTTCTCTTTTTAGGTGATACCTGAGCCTGTTTATCAGCTGCTGAGGATGCTCTACCCTTACTCCCATTGCAAAACCCTTTGCCTCCAGGCTCCAGCCCCTTTGATAAAAGAGCTGATAAATCTCCTTTGCGGAGTGTCCTGCCGCAAGTATTACATTTTTAGAGAGAAACTCCAGCTCCCCGCTCTCCCCGCTCTCTCCATTAATCTTTTTGCAGATTACGCGCCACCCTGTTATGGCACCGCCCTCCGATTGTGGAAGAAGGTCATACATAATTGTAGAGAGGTGGAACTCACCTCCGCAGGCTACAATCTTCTTGCGAATATTCTCTATTATTGTAGGCAGTTTGTCTGTGCCTATGTGCGGGTGCGCCTCCAACATTATCTCCTCCTCTGCCCCAAAATGTACAAGCTGCGAAAGCACCTCCTGCAAATCTCCCCTCTTAGTGGAGCGGGTGTAGAGTTTGCCGTCTGAAAAGGTGCCTGCTCCACCCTCTCCAAAGCAGTAGTTAGAGTTGGGATTTACAACAGAGGTGCCGCGCTCAATTATTATTGGCTTTATTCCCTTTTTAAGGAGGTGCAGCGCCGCAAAGAGCCCTGCTGGCCCTGCCCCAACAATTATTGCGCTCTCCGGCGCATTGTGAACATCTCTGTAGAGTGGCATCGGGAAGAGCGGAGGCAGACTCGCTCCATTTGTGGCATATCGGAGAAGGCATTTGTAGAGCATCTTGCCCCCTCTGGCATCCAACGAGCGCCTTACCAGCCTAAAATCTGAGATGAAGCGTGCCGGTATCTGCACTCTTCTTGCCAACCTCTTGAGCATAAGCTCTCTCTGCTGCTCCTGCGGGAGCGTAAGCACCTCTGCCGGCTCCATTACCACCTCTGCCTGCAGAGGCGCATTGCTCTCTATCTTCTCCATAAACTCTTCCTTCTTTAAATCTCCGCCGCGCGCGATATTGGAGCAGCATCCAACGGCGAGAGAAGGCCCTCCCGATATTTGAAGAGGCCTGTAACAGCTATCATTGCGGCATTGTCTGTGGTAAATTTCAACTCCGGGATAAAGGTCTTCCAACCCCTCTTCTCTCCCTCCAACCTTACTCTGTTGCGCAGCGCGGAGTTAGCAGAGACACCCCCGCCAAGGGCAATCTGCCTTATCCCAGTCTCCTTTACAGCCTTAAAGAGCTTATCCATAAGGATATCTATAAGAGCCTTCTGGAAAGAGGCGCATATATCTGCCCTGTTCTCCTCTATAAAATTTGGATTCTCCTTAAGATTATCCCTCAGAAAATAGAGCAGAGAGGTCTTAATGCCGCTAAAACTGTAGTCCAGCCCAGGCAGGTGCGGCTTTGCAAACTTAAACCTCTCCGCATCCCCCTCCTTTGCCAGCCTGTCTATGATAGGTCCGCCGGGGTAGCCCAGCTCCATCATCTTTGCGCACTTGTCAAAAGCCTCTCCTACAGCATCATCTATTGTGCGCCCCAGGACCTCAAAATGCAGATAGTCCGTAGCCTTTACAATCTGGGTATGTCCTCCCGATGTAAGGAGCGCCAAAAATGGAAACTGCGGCGACTCATTCTGCGCCCCCTCCACCTTTATGAAGTGTGAGAGTATATGGCCTTGAAGATGGTTTACCTCCACAAGCGGCTTTCCCGATGCAAGCGAGAGCCCCTTTGCAAAGGAGGTGCCCACAAGGAGCGAGCCAAGCAGTCCCGGTCCGCGAGTATATGCTATGGCATCTATCTCCTGCATTGTTACGCCGGCCCTCTTCAGGGCCTGGTCAACACAGGGAACAATATTTATCTGGTGCGCTCTGGAGGCCAGTTCGGGAATAACTCCGCCATATTTGCTGTGAACCTCCTGGCTTGCCATAACATTGGAGAGTAGGTACTCATCTCTCAGCACAGCTGCGGAGGTATCGTCACAAGAGGATTCTATACCTAATATATAAGTGCTCATAATCTATAATTTGTGCAAATTTACTAAATTTGTGGGATTATATGGAGAAACAAAGAATCTGGAAAATATTCAGGAGGGTAATCTTTTGGGTGGCAGTGCCGCTTTTGGCGCTGCATCTGGTCATATTTGCCCTTATTCAGATTCCTGCCGTACAGACTCTAATTACAGAGAAGCTTGTAAATATTCTCTCCGGGAACATAAATGGAGAGATAGAGATTGGCAGATTGCACTATAAACTCTTCAATACAATCTCTATAGATAACATCTCCATTCTCTCCACAGAGGAGAGCCCGCTGCTGGACTCCCTTAAGCAGAATTTCCACCAGAGCGATACGCTCCTGTATGTAAAGCGCGCAGATGCCACCCTGAATATCTGGGAGCTCTTTGACAACAGGCTTGTTTTTGACAATGTAACTATTAACGGAGGCACATTCAACCTGCAGAACGAGGAGATTAAGACAACCAATCTGGAGCGTATTCTAAACCTTAAAAATGGGCCAAAAGCAGAAAAGAGCCCCGGCAAGATGACAATCTCCGCCCAGAAGGTGGCTCTGCACAACTTCCGGTTTACCCTTAACAACCCCTTCAAGATGAGCAAGGTTGAGGGAGAAGAGTGCATAGACTTTGCAGACCTTATGCTCTCCGGTATAGAGATGGATGCAGAGAATATCATCTTTAAGGAGGGCAGGCTCTCTTTAGATCTTAAGTCTTTAAGCGCTGTGGACAAGAGCGGATATTCCCTGCAGGAGCTTAAGGGAAAGTTCTCTCTGGGAGATGGCAAGGCAATGCTGGAGGAGATGGTGCTGAGAGATAATTTCTCCACCATAAATGCAGATTGCTTTTATATGGGGTATAAGACTCCCCGCTCCTTTGCCTATTTCTGCGACTCCATACAACTGCACCTTAGCGCAAATAACTCCTACTTCAGTTTCCGCACCTTGGGCTACCTGAGAGAGGAGTTCAAGAGCAATAATATAGGGCTCTTCTTCAGCGGCTCTGTAGATGGGCCTATAGCGGCGCTGCAATCGGAGAGGCTGAACGTCTCTCTGGAGAACGGCATTACCAACCTTAATGTAAAGTTCCGCATAGACTCTCTGCCCAATCCAAGGCAGGCGCTCCTGCAGGGTCAGATTCTGAATGGCTTTACCTGCGGAAAGGATGTTGCAATGATTGTCTCCCAGTTCAGCGGCAACGAGGAGATTCCTGCAATACGCAATTTTGCTCCCTTTAAGATTTTTAATCTGGATGGCAAGATATCGGGAAGATTCCATAAGCTGAATTTTCTCACAGCCCTGCACTCCAAGGAGCTCTTTATCCGCTCGGGTATCACTTATGAGAATCTGCAGGATCGCATTCTGCTGGGCGGATGGGCCAATGTAGAGCATTTTAATGCAGGGGCGCTTCTGCAGAATGTGCCTATAGCCTCTCTAAAGGCCACTCTGCCATCCATTACAATTACCACGCTTAAGGGCGGAAGGGGCACTACTGTTAATGCAGATAGCCTTAAGATTAGAGAGTTGCAGGCAGGAGGCTATACCTATCACAACATTGTGGCAGATGGGCAGTACTCAAAAGGGCTCTCCAAGGTTAGGATCACCTCCAACGACCCCGCTCTAAAGTTTGCAATGGAGGCCACCTACTCCGGATTGGCGGAGGAGAAGTGCCTTAAGGTGCCTTATCTTAATCTTGCCACGGCGGACCTCTGCGCGCTTAAACTGCTTGATAGGGAGGAGGGTGCAAAGTTGTCCCTTAGCGCGCTCTGCACTCTCTCTCTCTCCAACAAAGGATATATAAACGGCAATGCAGCCCTTAATGAGATTACCTTCTCCAATGCAGAGGGCAAGCACCCTATTGGCAATATTCTCATAAGTTCCAACCAAGGCCCGGAGTTGTGCACTACAAAGGTTGATTCAGATTTTGCAGAGCTGCTCTTTAGCGGCAACAGCACCATTGAGCAGTTTGTAGAGGATATTATTAATGCTTCTCCCGATAAGGACATAGAGCGTTTCCACAGCCACAGCAAAAGCAACGGCAACGGCACGGCAGCGGGGAGCAGAGATAGGTTTGACGGCAGGAACTACAGAATCTCTCTGCAGACCCATAACACCGTAAACCTTATGGAGATGATTGCCCCGCAGCTCTTTATCCAGCCGGATACCAGGCTGGAGCTGGAATACGCAGAGAGCGATTTTAAAGTGGGTGTTAAATCGGGAAGAGTGGCCCTTTCCAATAATTATATTAAGAATCTGAAGCTTCTGCTGGCAAGCTCCGATACTACTAATACTCTTAACATTACTTCAGGGGAGATAGGCCTGCAGAGTATGAGGGTTGCAAAGGGGCAGCTTGACATTTATGCGCTGGATAATATGGCAGATATTTCGCTTGCGCTTAAGGGGGATTCTGCAGATGTTGCGCAGCTTACGCTCTCTAGCAAAATTGATGAAGAGTGGAGCATTACCACTGCTATTAAGGAGTCCTTCTTTCTCTTTGCCAAGAAGAGGTGGAGTATCAGCCCCGCTCTTGTGGAGATTACAGATAGCACCAAGAGTTTTAAGGATATCTTTATAAGCAATAATGGGCAGAATATCAGAATAGATGGCACGCTCTCTTCTAATGTGAAGGATTCGCTGAGCATCTCTATGGAGAATTTCGACCTTGCGCTGCTTAATCTCTTTACCAAAAAGGGTATGGGCATTAAGGGTTCCCTCTCCGGTATGGCTAAGATAAAGTCTGCAGAGGAGAGTCCTATTGCAGAGCTGGATTTGAATGGCTCCGGGATTGCCTTTAAGGATGCTCCGCTTGGCTCTCTGCATCTTATGAGCAGATGGAATAATCTGCAGAAGAGGATAGAGGTACGTGCGCGGGCTATGGAGAGGGATATTGAGTCTATGCTCTTAGAGGGGTACTACTCCCCTGCCCCGGACTCCATCTATGCCAGGGCCTCTCTAACCCACTTCCCGATAGATTTTGCGGAGTCTTTTTTGGAGGGAATAATCTCCGGCTTCTCCGGCACAATCTCCGGCGATT
>SFUD01000088.1 GCA_004561775.1 bacterium
CACTTGCGCCCAAAGAGCCTGCCCCACAGCGCCCCCTTGCCAAAGGCAGACCAGCTCTCTCCCTTAAGCGGCAGATTCTTGTAGAGCATAAGCAGGTTGTTTCTATAGTTGAGGTAGAGCTTTCTTGGAGAGTTGTTCGGGAGTGTGCCTCCTCCAACGTGATAGACCCTGCTCTGCGGCACTGCCCATATCTGCCACCCCTGCAGATGCGCGCGCCAACAGAGGTCAATCTCCTCCATATGCGCAAAGAAAGAGCTATCAAGCCCTCCCAAAGAGTGGTAGAGGGAACTTCTTATTACCATACAGGCTCCCGATGCCCAAAAGATCTCCAAAGGGCTGTCGTATTGCCCTTTATCCTCCTCTACAGAGGAGAGAATTCTGCCGCGGCAGAAGGGAAAACCATATTTGTCCAAAAAACCGCCGCAAGCGCCGGCATACTCAAAGATATTCCTGCCATTAGCCTCAAACTCGGGTTCGCTCAATATTTTAGGCATACAGATACCAGCTTCCCGATGCTGCTCCATAAACTCCAGCAGCACCTCCAGCCAGTTGCCCTCAGCTGCACCCTCACCAGCCTCTCCGCCCTTCTGTGGCACACGTATGTCTGAATTCATAATTACATAGTAATCTGCCTCCACCTGCTTAAGAGCGCGATTGTATCCCCCGGTAAAGCCATAGTTTTTGTCAAATGCAATTACCCGGCACTGGGAGGGGTACTCCGCGGCAATCCACTCAAGGCTGCCATCTGTAGAGCCATTGTCTGCCACCACAAGAGTGCAATCGGGAGGCAATTCTGCAATTACAGCAGGAAGGTATTTTTGCAGAAATTTTATGCCGTTCCAGTTGAGTATTACTATTGCCGCTCTCATAAATAACTGATTGAGGTTTCAAAATTACAAAAATTAATCGCTATATTTGTTATTTCTTGTAAGTATGCAGCGATTATTGGCAAATATCATCTATTTTGTGATGTGTGGCTTCTCACTCCTGCCGCTAAGGGTGCACTATTGCATCTCGGATATAATGCGCTTCTTTCTGCAGTATATTCTAAGGTACAGGCGAAAGCTTATCCTAAAACATCTCAGAATGTGCTTTCCGGAGATGGGGGAGAGGGAGTTGCGCAAGACTGCGGGAGGATTTTACGAGTACCTCACCGATACCTTTGTAGAGTGCATCTGGCAGCTGATGGCAAGCAATCGCACCCTCTTCAAACATATATCGGGATATGAGGATAACACGCTGAACAGACTCTTTCAAAAGCACAACAAAGTGCTGCTGCTTATGGGCCATTTTGGCAATTGGGAGATGCTCTATGGCTTCTGTGCCCCCAATGCCGCCAGAACTCCGGATTATTTCTCCTCTTATGTTACTGTAAATGTGGCATATAAGGCTATGGAGGGGAGTGTTGCAGATATTATATCGCAGAAGATGCGCACCAACTCTTTCAGAAAGAACAGGGCTTTGGGCGGAGTTGTAGAGTCCAATAAGATTCTGCGCCACATCTTGGGCAGCAAGGGAGAGAAGGGGCTCTATGTACTCATTGCAGACCAGTCGCCGCTGCCGGGCAAGAGGGTTGTTGCAAATTTCTTCAATCTGCCTACTCTTATGATGGCGGGCCCGGAGTATATTGCAACCAAAATGAATATTCCTGTTGTATATTATGGCATAAGGCGTCTTAAGAGGGGCAAATATGAGATTCACTACAAACTTATTGCGGAGGAGCCGGCCCGCCAGCCGGAGTACTTTGTTACAAGGGAGTATGCAAGGTATCTGGAGGAGGATATAAGAGCCTTCAAAAGCACATGGCTCTGGAGCCACAAACGCTGGAAGAGACCGCTCTCTGCAGAGGAGTGGGAGGAGTATGCAAAGATTACCTCACCGGAACATGCCGCTCGCTGCCATACCCCGGAATATGATAACAAGAATTTGGAAATAGATACTTTAGAGTAATATGAAGAGAGGATTTGAGATGAACTTTTTTAAGAAGATTAGGGCTGCGCTCCTCTTGTGTGCAGTTGTTGCGGCTCTTCCCTCTGCGGCGCAGACTCCACAGGTGGGCAAGAATCAGGTGGAGTATTACCTTCCCCGAACGGTGCTGCAGATAGAGCTTATGGCAGAACATACCTCTTTCAAGGCGGGTCCCTACGCTGCTTTTGCAAAGAAGTACCTTGGCATAGAGGTGGGGCTAAAGGATAGCGAGAGTTATACCCTCAAGGCTGCCTCCATAATGCCTTATGTGGAGCCCGACCCAGAGACAAAGAAGGTGGTTACCATCTCCTCCAAGAGCTCTGCGGAGAGCTTCTTCAAATACCGCAGCGGAGGATTTCTCATTACCTCAAACGATAATGCCTTCCAGAATGTTCAGTGGTTTGCTCCGCTTAAGGCAGAGGGGAAGATAGAGGATGTTCCGGCTGTCTCAAATTTTACAACCAAGGAGACAGAGCTCTTTATGGCCCTGCAGGTGCAGGATAGAGTTGAGCCAAAGCCTGTAAAGCAGAGCTATACAGTGGCAAAAGATCTGGAGATGAAGGCGTATGAGACCTCTCAGCTTATAAACAAGTTGCGTGCAAAGAGAATGGACCTTATCTCCGGCGAGAGCGATGAGGAGCTGGACGGCAACTCCGTAAAGGCCATAATTGAGGAGATAAACAGGCTGGAGCGCACCTATCTGGAGCAGTTTACAGGCAGGAGCGTAAAGGATACGGTAAATGCAAAATTCTATTTTCTTCCCGATAAGAGCCAACTTAACCGCGTGGCCTTCCGCCTCTCGGACCAGAGCGGCATTGTCTCTCCCGATTTGCAGGGCAAACCCTACAACATAAAGATAGAGAATGCAGGGGAGGCAATAAGCACGGTGCCGTTTGACAAATATGCGGAGATTCCAAAGAACTCTGTAATTACAAGGAAGCCCGTTACAGTTATGGTTAAACTTATGGATGGCAACCACACCCTGCTGCAGCAGCGTATGCCTATATGGCAGCTCTCGGAGGTTATCCAGCAGCCTCTTGACGGCAAGAAATTTGTATTATTTTAGTGAGAGTTAACATTTATTAATTTATAATCATTTTAGCTATGAGCACAATTGCAGATCTTAGTCCAAAATGTATTTGGAAGAATTTTTATGATTTGACACAATGTCCACGCCCTTCCAGAAAGGAGGAGAAGATAGTTGAGTTTGCCTATAACTTTGGAAAGAAGCTTGGTCTGGAGACTATCAAGGATGAGGCCGGCAATGTAATAATAAGGAAGCCGGCAACAAAGGGTATGGAGGATAGAAAGGGCATTATTCTTCAGGGACACCTGGATATGGTTCCTCAGAAGAACAGCGATGTGGAGTTTGATTTTGAGAAGGATCCTATCAAGACCAGAATTGAGGGCGACTGGGTATGGGCTACAGGTACCACTCTGGGTGCAGACAATGGTCTGGGTGTTGCCGCTGCAATGGCAGTTCTGGAGTCCGACGATATTAAGCATGGCCCAATTGAGGCTCTCTTTACCACTACAGAGGAGACAGGTATGGTTGGCGCAAGGGCGCTTAAACCAGGGTTGCTCAAGGGTGAGATTCTCATAAATCTTGACTCCGAGACAGAGGGCGAACTTTATGTGGGTTGTGCCGGCGGTCTCGATATGGAGGCATATTTTAACTGCGCAGCTGCTCCTGTTCCTGCAGGATATGAGACCTTTAACATTGCTGCAAAGGGCTTTGTAGGGGGCCATTCGGGAATGGATATAATACTCTATAGAGCAAATGCAATCAAAGTGCTCACAAGAGCTCTGCTTCCTATGGTTGAGAAACTTGGTGCCAAACTTGTGGATATAGAGGGCGGTACAGCCCGCAATGCCATTCCTAGAGAGGCATTTGCAACCGTTGCTCTTAAGAAGGAGAGTGTTGGAGAGGCAGAGAAGATTGTTGCAACTCTGCTTGCAAATATAAAGAACGAGTATGCCGCTACGGACAAGGATGCGGATATTGTTATGACTCCTGCAGCTGCTCCGGCTGCTGAGGCTATGGATGATAAGAGTGCGCTCTCTCTTCTGCGTGCGCTTCTCGCTTGCCCAAGCTCGGTTGCAAGAATGTCCGATTCTATGCCGGGTATGGTGGAGACCTCCAACAATATGGCTATTGTTGCTAAAGAGAATGGCAAGATGGTGGTAAAATGTATGCTCAGAAGCTCTGTAGATTCTGCAAAGGATCTTCTTGCAGAGGAGATTCGCGCAATCTTTGAGATGGCAGGCGCAGAGTGCCAATCCTTTGGAGGCTATTCGGGATGGCAGCCTAATATGGAGTCTCCTATCCTTAAGTCTATGTTGGAGGTTTATAAAAACCTCTTTGGGGTTGAGGCAGAGATTAAGGCTATCCACGCAGGTCTGGAGTGCGGCATTCTTGGCGGTGTTTATCCAAATTGGGATATGATCTCTTGCGGTCCTACACTGCTCTCGCCTCACTCGCCTAACGAGAGGGCATATATCCCTTCTGTAGAGAAATTCTGGAAGTTCCTGAAGGCTACTCTGGAGAATGCTCCTAAGGCAGAGTAATCTCTTGATTCAGAGCAATCTCTTGAGTCCTTGTGCAATCAATTTTGCATTTTGAAAAAGATTATATATCTTTGCAGCCCTTACTGTGAAAGGTAAGGGCTTTATTATTAATTATTAACACATTAACAAAAGAGTATGTTAAAAAGTT
>SFUD01000089.1 GCA_004561775.1 bacterium
GTTATCTCCAAAGAAGGCTCCTCCTGTAACGGCGGCTATCATCATCGGGAGGGATATTCCCGATTCCTCACACATTCCTGTTGCTATTGGCACCAGCGCAACTACCGTGCCCACAGAGGTTCCTATGCAGATAGAGATTATTGCTGCGGCAAGGAAGACTCCGGGCAGGAGCATCTCTGCAGGCAGATTATTTACCGTAAGGTTTACTATTGCATCTACCGCGCCCATACCCCTTGCGGTTGCTGCAAAAGCTCCGGCCAGCACAAAGATCCATATCATATAGAGCAGGTTGCTCTCTCCCGCGCCTTGCGAGAGAATCTTAATGCGCTGTTCCAGCTTTGCGCCTTTAAGCGTAAAGAGGGCAAAGGTGCAGGTTAGCAGAAAGACAATAACTATAGGAACTTTGCTTATTCCTCCCATAAAGAGGCTTAGCAAAATAAAGATGCAGAGCATAAACAGCATAGGACTAAGCGCAACCAGTCCTTTAATATTCTCTTTTGTCATAATGCAAACTTTCAACGGGGTGCAAAGTTACGGAATTGTATTAATTTTGTCTCAAATTGAAATTATTCCCGATATGATATTGATAGTTATGCCAATCTTGGCACTGCTTATGTTCTTGCTGGGACTGGGTCTTAAGAGAGAGGCCTTCCGTCAGGTGGCGGCAGAACCACTCTCGCTGGTTGTGGGGCTTGTTGGGCAGATAATCTTTCTTCCGCTATGCGCCTTTGCCGTAGCCTCTCTTATGAATTTGCCTCCAATCTATTTCATTGGGCTTATGCTTGTTGCAGCCTCGCCGGGCGGCAGCTCCTCCAATGTCTTCACAATGCTTGCAAAGGGCAATGTGGCACTCTCCATAACGCTTACTGCAATAAGCAGCATAATAACCCTCTTTACCATACCATTCATATTGGAGTGGGTATGCAGATATATCTCGGCCGAGGGATTGACGGAATCTGCCGCGCAAATCCACCTGCCTGCAGGAAAACTTATAATTCAGAATATAGTGCTGCTGCTTCTTCCCATAATGGCCGGAGTGGCGCTGCAAAGGTTTGCAGCCACAGTTGCAGCAAAATGCGAAAGGGCGCTCTCCAAAATTGCCTTCCCGGCGCTGATGCTCCTTGCCGCTCTCTTTTTCCTGCAGTACACAAAGGAGATAGTTGCAAACTTTGCCACATTGGGACTCTCTGCAACTGCGCTTATATTGCTGGCTATTCTCTTGGGTTGGGCGCTTGCCAAACTCTTCAGGTTCTCCAAGGCGGTACAGCGCACAATAAACATAGAGATAGGTATGCAGAATGCAGCGCAGGCAATAGCAATAGCCACCTCTCCATTCATTTTTGACAATGGAGAGATGGCTCTTCCTGCAATTATCTATGCGCTTGTTATGAATATTGTGCTGCTTGCCTATGTGGCGCTCATACGCGCCCGTTCTGCCCGCGGTTGATTAAGGCAGGATTAGAACATATAGTCCCACATAGGGAGCTTGGTGCTCTTTTTGCCCAATGCCTCTATTGCTTTAGGGCTAAGGTATCTCTTGTTTATCACAAGCCTGAAGAGATACTCGTTAAACCACTCGTCGGTAAAGGTGAGGTAGCCGTTATGGCCATAGGAACTTCCCCAGCTATTCTCAAATTCCCATTTAACAGGTTTGTCGTTCTGGTCTGTGTCGCATCCTATAAGCAGCATAGCGTGTGACGAGCCGCTCTGACGGGTGCCTTTTTGTCCATATTTATCTCTATGCCAAGAAGTTCTGCAACGTTGTAGTTGTTCAGGTCCAGTGTGCCCTCTTTGCGATTTAACTGTTTTCCCACATCGCAGGAGCAGTAGAGCGGCTCGTTTGCCTTAATGGAGGCAAGCGCTGCAGATTTAAGCTCTTCGTTAGGGAGGTTAAGGTATTTCCAGTTTATTCCCTCCATTGTGTTTCTGTAGTTCTCTATCTCGTAGACCTTGTAGTACTCTCTGGTAGGGTCGTTCATTGTCATAATATACTCCTCCGGAGTGTAGCCTGCAGGTTCTATGCTCTTGAAGAACTCAAGCGGGGTGCTCTTCAACTCCTTTATGTCGCCGTTTTTATCTTTGTATCTCCAGGTGAACTCTGTAGGGGGCTCTCCAAGACAGAGGGCAAGAACCCTGTAGATATCCTTAAGGATGGAGAGTTTCTTAATTCTTATGCTCTCTGCAAGGATGGCTTTGGATTTGGCAATATCTCTCTCGCCCTGAATCCTGCTCAGGTCGGCCTCTCTCTTCTCTGCAAGTTGGCGCAGCTCGTATCCGCCTGCCCTAAGCCTCTCGTTTATTATAGAGCCCAATTGGGCTGTGTTGTTGGAGTGCGCTGTCTCCGGCATTACAGACTGTGGCACAACACCATATTTTGTGGCAATGTTATAGAAGCTGTTCCATACGCCGCCATCATCTACCGGCGATTTGAAGAGAAAGACTACGGTTCTGTCATCCATAGGCTTCTCTATTGTTGCCAGAATGTTCTCCAAGAAGAGGTTGCTCTTCTCCAGAATGTCCCAGAAGTAATTGTAGTTGTGTGAGAAATCAAACTCGCCAAGGTTGTATTTCTGCATTACTGCAGGTCTGAGTGCATTCATAGAGGTAAACATCCAGCATCTTCCGGAACTCTTCTGGTCTGTTATCCCCTTAACGTCAACTCTGTATTTGAAGTAGTGGTCCAATTTCCCCTCATTGGAGAAGTTGGCGGCATTCTCCTTTATGTTGGAGTTGTGCGTGAGCACGTTCTGAAGGGCTCTTGTGGAGCCGGTATTCTCAAAAGAGGCGCGCAGGGTTGATATCTCCGCCTCTCCAAGATTTTGGGCGCTGGCAGTTCCGCAAGGGAGCGCAGCAGCCAGAGTTGCGCCTGCAAATATTGCTGTGATGCTTTGTAATACTCTATTCATATCTCTGATTATTATTTGATTATTTAATCCAATTCCCCTGTTGTCTCCTCAACTATGAATGTAGGTCGCTGCTTTACCTCTGTATATATCCTCCCGATATATTCGCCTATTATGCCCAGAGAGAGCAGAATGAGCGACCCAAAGAACCAGATACTGAGGATAAGGGAGGTCCAGCCTGAAGCGTGATACCCAAACTGACTGACTATAACATAGACAACCACTCCAATTGTTATGAAGAGTGAGATGACTCCCAGTATAAATATCATTCTCATAGGTCTTATGGAGAATGAGGTTATGCCGTCTATTGCAACATTTATAAGCTTGAAGAGACCATATTTGGACTCTCCGGCAGTTCTCTCGCTAATTATATCATCTACGGTGGCATAAGGGAGCCCAAGAGAGGCTACAACGCCGCGTGTGTAGAGGTTGCGCTCCTTGTATTGGGAGAGTATCTTTATTGCCTTGTTGCTCATAAGCCTGAACTCTGAGTGGTCCGGAATGCTCTTTACTCCCATAAGTGTCTGGAATCTGTAGAAGAGTTTTGCGGTGCCTCTCTTAAAGCGGCTGTCGCCATTTCTTGCAACCTTTACGCCATAGACAATCTCGTTTCCCTCCAGAAAGAGCCCTACCATCTTCTCAATGGCATTAAGGTCGTCCTGAAGGTCTATATCCATTGTAATTACAGCATCGCATTTGTCGCAGGCTGCGCAGATGCCGGCCATTGTGGCGTGATACTGTCCGGAGTTCTTGGCCAGAGAGATGCCTCTAAGGCGCGGATACTCCTTGCAGAGCGCTTTTATCTTCTCCCAGGTGGAGTCCTTGCTTGCATCATTTACGCAGAGCAGTTTGGAATGGGGAGAGATTACTCCTCTTGCTATGAGGTCATCATATAGCGCGTTCAGCCTCTTTACAGAACTCTCTATGCCTGCCTCCTCGTTATAGCAGGGGGAGATTATTATGAGTTTTGGAATCTTGCTCTTCATATTCATCCTGTTAGCGGTTATCTCTTCTCATCCCACCCGAAGGGGTGCCTTGCAAGCGGCAGTTTTGCCAACGGGTGATAATCCCCCTTGAGCCCTATTGGGGTGGCATTGCGGATGGTGCTCACAATCTCTATGCAGTTGCGCGCCTCCGCTATTCTGAATCCCTCTCCTGCAAGAATCTTCTGGTAACTCTTTGTGTGCAGCTCTGTAAATCCTACGCTAAACTCAAATTCGTCACCATCTATATTAAGTGTGCGGTAGGTCTTCTTCTCTCCCTCAATGGCATTAGGCGGCAGACACTCCGAGTTTATGCTAAGGAAGTATCTAACCCTTGCTCTCTTAAGTTCCAGGAAGCCTGCTACGCGGTCGAAACTCATTACGTGCACAATATTTCTCTGCACAGGGCCGAAAATCCACTGCAACATATCGTAGAAGTGCACGCCTATGTTGGTGGCAATGCCGCCGCTCTTGTGCACATCGCCCTTCCAGGAGGCATAGTACCATTTTCCTCTGGAGGTAATGTAGGTGAGGTCCACATCGTAGACCTTATCTGCCGGGCCCTCCTCCACGCGCTTCTTAAGAGCAACAATGGAGTCGTGCAGCCTTAACTGCAGAATGGTGTATGCCTTGCGGCCCGTCTCCTTCTCCAGTTCCAGAAGGTTGTCAATGTTGTAGGGGTTAAGCACAAGAGGCTTCTCGCATATTACATTTGTGCCCAGCCTGAGTCCGTATCTTATAAAGGCATCGTGGGTATAGTTAGGGGTGCAGATGGAGATCCAGTGCAAAGGATTCTCTGTGCGCATCTGTTTGGAGCAGAAGCGGTCAAACTGCTCATTTTCAGTAAAGAAGGAGCAATCGGGAAAAGAACTATCCAGACGCCCTACGCTGTCGAATTTGTCGTATGCTACAAGCAGATTGTTGCCTGTATCCGCTATGGCCTTTATATGCCTTGGGGCAATGTAGCCTGCTGCCCCTATGAGTGCAAAATTCTGCATCTTTATAGATTTGGATTACTTGTTCTTAAAAGTTCTTTTAAACATTTGCGCAGCGATTGGTGCCAATGCGGGATGGAGAGCCCGAATGTGCGCTTTATCTTGCTCTTGTCCAGCACAGAGTAGCTTGGCCTTACAACTTTGCTTGGGAACTGGCTGCTGAGGCAGGGTAGGATGCCGCACCTTTGCGCGGTGCCGGAAAGTTCTGCAATAGCCACTGCAAAGTCGTACCAGCTGCATACTCCCTCATTGCTGAAATGATAGAGTCCCGATTTGGTGTAGCTCTTCTCTTTGGAGCCGCTGCGCCCCATCTCCTCCGTATAGTCCTTTACAATTGCCAGAATTGCCTCTGCAAGGTCTCCTGCATATGTTGGAGTGCCAACCTGGTCGAAGACTACCTTTATCTCACTCTTTGTGGAGGTTAGGTTGAGGATGCTCTTTACAAAGTTTTTGCCTGTTGCGCTATAGAGCCAGCTGGTTCGCACTATTACATATTTGCATCCCGATTCCAGAACCCTCTTCTCGCCCATAAGCTTTGTCTCTCCATATACCCCTGTGGGCGTGCCCTGATGCTCCTCTCTGCAGGGGGTGTTGTAGGGCTCTCTTCCAAAGACATAGTCTGTGGAGATGTGGATGAGAAGGGCGTTGTGCGCCGCTGCTATTTGGGCAAGCTGCCCGGGCGCCGTAGCATTTAGCAGTTCTGCAGCCTCTCTCTGCTCCTCTGCCATCTCCACATTGGTGTATGCCGCGCAATTGATGATAATCTCTATGTTGTTGCCGGATACGAAGCGCTCAACCGCCGCATAATCTGTAATGTCCAGAGGCGTTACTTGGAAGTGGCTGCCGCTGCCGCCGGTAGAGATATCTGTAAAGAGGAAGCATTGCTCTTCTGCGGCATCTGCTCTGCCTGCAGTTGCGGCAGTTTCCAGCGCACGCTGCATAAGCGAGCATCCAAGCTGTCCGTTAGCTCCTGTAACCAGTATCCTCATAAGCAATGTGGAGGGTGTTAGAGTCTGTTAGAAATATTTTACCGTTGTGCCCTGAATATCGGTGAGGAGATTGTTTACAAGGCGGCTTGCGCCTATGCGGAAGAGATCTTTGTTAAGCCACTCCTTGCCAAGTATGCTCTCCACTATTGCATAGTAGGTGAGCGCATCTTTGGTTGTGGAGATGCCTCCGGCAGGTTTGAAGCCCACCTTGCGGCCGCTCTTCTTGTAATAGCTCTTTATGCAGTTGCACATTACAACTGCAGCCTGCGGTGTTGCGGCTGGCTCCTGCTTTCCTGTGGAGGTCTTTATGAAGTCTGCGCCTGCCTCCATTGCAAGGTATGATGCCGCAGCAATCTTTTCGTTGTGGGCAAGCACAATGTCTATCTCGTTTGCACCATTCTCTGCTGCCAGTCTGCACTCCAGCTCCTTTACCTCCAGGAAACTCTGTGAGCAGGGGAAACAGCCTGCCACAGTTGTAATATCCACGCCCTTCACTTTAAGGTTGTCTCTTATTACAGAGGCAAAATTGGGATAGACGCAGATGGAGGCAGGGTATGGGGCATCGGGAAACTCGCTCTTAAAGTTATTTACCTTCTCTGTAAGGGAGGCCACTTTGCTTGGGGTATCCTCTGTCTTTAGTGTTGTGAGGTCTGTAAAGCCAATGCAGCTGTAGAGCACTTCGTTGCGTCTCCAGCTCTCCAGATTGCTCTCTATCTCTGCCAGAGTGGCATTAATCTCTTCACTCTTTGGATTGTAGTCGTATTGTTTCAGAATCTTTTCCATAATATTCTCTTTTAAATTATATCTTATCTTCTCTCTCTGCTGGGGCCTTTAATCTGAATCTCCATTCCCTCTTTGCGGAGCGGAGCTGCTATCTCCTCCATCTCCTCTATTGTAACAATGGAGAGATTTTTGGCAGGGGTCTCCCTGTCCAGCGTGTACATCATAATCATTCTTGGGCGGAGGCTCAGCGCCAGTTCCCTCCATCTGCGGCAGAGCTCCGGATTGGTGCAGTCTATTGCGGTTCCGTCGCACTCTCCCTTAAGAAACATTGTCTGCAGAATGAAGTTGCCTTTAAAGAGCCTCATATTCTCTATAACCCTCTCCAAACTGTAACCCTCTGCAGGCTTGTTTATTGCATCCACTACAGCGGGGTCTGGAGAGTCAATCTTAAGAATAGGGTTGTTTACCTTCATAAGCGCCTCCCTAACCTCTTTTATGTGGATTCTGGTGGCATTGGAGAGTACAGAGATAACCGCATTGGGAAAATAGCTGTTGCGCAGCTCTATTGTATTGTCAATAATCTCCGGAAAGTGCGGATTAAGCGTAGGCTCGCCGTTGCCGGAGAAGGTGATGGTATCTATGCTCTCTCCTGCCTCCTTGAGCGATTGCAACTTATGCTCCAGGGCTGCCTTTACTGCAGCCGCATCGGGAAGAACCTTATCCTCTGTATGCTCCTCATTCCAACCGCACTCGCAGTAGATGCAGTTGAAATTGCACCATTTGCCATGCTGCGGCAGCAGGTTAACTCCCAGCGAGTGGCCCAACCTGCGGCTTATTATGGGGCCAAATACTATTGCTTCATATAGTCCTGTAGACATCTCTTCTGCTCTTTTTCTT
>SFUD01000090.1 GCA_004561775.1 bacterium
CGGAAAACTCCAATATTTCAACTGTATTGTAGGAGGTGCAATTGATGCGCGCTTTATGCCTGCAATCCTTAAGGGAATTATGGAGAAGATGACAGAGGGCCCTCTTACCGGTTCTTATGCCCGAGACATTAACGTATATGTCTATGACGGAAAGATGCACCCGGTAGATTCAAATGAGATGGCCTTTAAGTTGGCTGCCCGCAATGCCTTCAAACAGGCCTTCAAACTTGCCGGTCCAAAGATTATGGAGCCTATCTATGATGTAGAGGTGGTTGTGCCTAGCGATTCTATGGGAGATGTTATGAGCGACCTTCAGAACCGCCGTGCAATGATTGCAGGAATGGAGAGCAATAATGGCTTTGAGGTGCTTAAAGCAAGAGTTCCGCTTGCAGAGTTGTACAAATACTCCACAACCCTAAGTTCCCTCACCTCAGGCAGGGCAACCTTTACAATGAGTTTTGCAGAGTACCAGCAGGTTCCTGCAGATGTACAGGAGAAGTTGCTTAAAGCTTACGAGGAGCAGGAGAGCGACGAGTAAGAGCATTTGCTTCCATTTGTTTTATTATTGCCCGGTTGGTAAATTGGCCGGGCAATTTTTCTGTTTTGGAGATGGAGAGAACATTTTTTATAGATGCCTTTGTTGCCGAAGGGTTGGAGGGCAATCCTGCTTGTGTTACCTTTTTGGAGAGGCCGCTTGCAAAGGGTGAGCTGCTTGCAATTGCCGCACGGAATGCCTTGCCGGAGACAGCCTTCATTCTGCAGAGTGCAGAGGGCTATAATCTCCGCTGGTTTACTCCCGATATAGAGATGGATCTCTGTGGCCATGCAACTCTTGCTTCTGCCTATGCTGTGCTGGAGCTTATGGAGCATCCTGCCGGAGAAGCCCCCTCTCAGGTGACATTCAATACCGCGGAGGGCAAGATAGGAGTAACAAGAGAGCCGGAGGGCTTCTACACACTTAATTTCCCGCAAAGGCCACCTCAACCTGCAGAGTTGCCTGCACCAATATGGGAGGCCCTGAGCATTAAACCGCAGGAGGTGCTGCTCTCCAGAGATTACCTGCTGCGCTACAGGTCTGAGGAGGAGATAAGAGAGCTAAAAATCTCCAATCTGCCGCTCTTCAACTCAATTAATATGGACCCTGGCGGGGTTGTGGTTACAGCGCAGGCTTCCACGCCTGGTGTGGATTTTGTCTCCCGATTCTTTACCCCGCAGGCCACAATTCTGGAAGACCCTGTTACCGGGTCTGCGCATTGCACGCTTGCTCCATTTTGGGCAGAGAGATTGAATAAGAGTTCTCTTACGGCAATGCAGCTATCGGAGAGGGGAGGCCTGTTGAAATGCAGGCTGGAGGAGAAGAGAGTATTAATATCGGGAAGAGCGCGCCTCTCCCATAAAGCATCCGGCGCAGATTTATGATAAAGGCGGTAAATGTACATAAATATTTTGGCAACCTGCACGTTCTCAAGGGGGTAGGGCTCTCTATTGGGGCGGGCGAGATTGTAAGCATTGTTGGCAAGAGCGGTGCGGGAAAGAGCACGCTGCTGCAGATTATGGGCACTCTGCTTCCTCCGGATGAGGGTACTCTCTTGATAGATGGAACAGATATCTATTCTTTGCGGGGCAGGGCCCTCTCTATGTTCAGAAATCAGAAGATTGGCTTTGTTTTTCAGTTTCATCATCTGCTCCCGGAGTTTACTGCGCTGGAGAATGTGATGATGCCTGCACTTATTGCAAGAGCGCAAGGCTTCCGTAGAGAGAGCCAAAGTGCGCTTAGAGAGAGGGCAGAGGCGCTGCTAGCTGAGATGGGACTTGCAGGCAGAAGTTCTCATAAACCATCCGAACTTAGTGGCGGCGAACAGCAGAGGGTGGCAATTGCCAGAGCGCTTGTCAATAATCCGGCAGTTCTCTTTGCAGATGAGCCCTCCGGGAATCTGGATAGCAAGAATAAGGAGGAGATACATAACCTCTTTTTCAAACTTAGGGAGCTGCACGGTCAGACAATAGTTATTGTTACACACGATGCCGAACTTGCCCGCAGAAGCGACCGTACTTTGGAGATGCAGGATGGCACAATCATATAACAACATATTTCATTTTAAGGGGTTTTCACTCCAACAGGGCAGAACAGCAATGCGCATCAATACAGATGGTGTGCTGCTTGCCGCGTGGGCAGGGATTGATTCTCTCCAAAGAGTTCTTGATATAGGTACCGGTTGCGGAGTAATAGCGGCAATAATTGCGCAGAGACTCTCTGCCAAACAAAGGCTCTCTTCTCCGGTTCAGATTTCGGCCATTGAACCTCACAGGGGCTCCTATGAAGATGCTGCAGAGAATTTCTCCTCACTCTCTTCTCTTTGGCCCGCTATCTCCCTCTGCTCGCATAACTGCACTTTGCAGGAGTGGATGGAGCTCTGCACCAGGGGCGGTACGGGGGGAGACCTCTATGATTTAATCATCTCCAATCCTCCCTATTTTACCAACTCTTTAAAATCTGCGCATACCATTAAGAACAGTGTGCGTCACGCGGACTCTCTTCCTCAGGGGCAACTTATTTTAGCTGCAGAGAGGCTTTTGGCGCCATCCGGGAGGTTGGCCATTATTCTTCCTTGCAATGAGGCCCAGGAGTTTATGCGAAAGGTAAGTCTCATAAATGAATTGCACCTGTCAAGGCTCTGCGCTGTGAGAACCACTCCATCCAAACCGGTAAGGCGATATATGATGGAATTTGCAAGGGGTGAGGCCCGGCCTGGGGAACAAGTTGAGGAGGAGAGTCTGGTGATACAAGATGTGAATGGGTATACAGAGGAATACAGAGCCCTCACAGGAGGGCTCTATATTGCCTAGAATTCCACTTTGTAGCTTATGCTTGGCATAATGGGGAAGACATATACCTTCTTCCATATATCCTCTTTTTCGTCGTAGTAGAGACTGAAGATATTATGCCTGTTGGTAAGGTTGTAAATGCCCACCTGCAGGTTGTGTGTAGCCTTTGGTCTCTTCCACTTGGCGTATGCGCCTATATCCACTCTCATATAGTAATCCAGGCGCAGATTGTTTAGTCCTCCGTAGTAGTCCAGCGGAATATCTATTCCCGGTATCATGCTTGGGTAGTGGCCGGACTTCACGCTCTCCAGGTTTCCGCTCTGATAAGAGAAGAGCAGATTGGCGCCATACTCTCTCTTGGCGTTGGAGAGGATTATGTAATCTGCGGAGAGATTGAAGATGTGCGGTCTGTCAAACTTGGCGCGGAAGACCTTGCCGTCGTTCAGTTCAGGGAAGAATCTGGTTGTCTTGGAGTAGGTGTACGCCGCCTTCCAGTTGAGACGTTCTCCGCTCTTCTGGTAGAGGAACTCTATACCCTTGCTCTTCCCCTCTCCAATCTTTATGAACTCCTTCCATCCGCTGAGCGTCTGGTCAAAGAAGTCGCTCGCCTTCTCAAAATGAATCAGATTCTCCATCTTTTTGTAGTAGGCGCCAATGGAGAACCTGTGGTTCTGCGCAACCTTAAAGTAGAATCCTCCATAATACTGCATCCCCCTCTCCGGTCTTAGCTTTTTGGATGAGGGCACAATCATATCCAAAGACCATCCAAGAGGAATGCCCTCCAGTGTATGGTAGTACTGCACCAACCTGTCAAAGGTGGCCTCAATACCCATCCATCCGGTAAGTCTGGCACTTGCGCTAAAGCTCACCTCCGGGTCAAATACCTTGTGCTCGTCATAGTTGCCCTTCTCTCCAATGAAGTAATTGCCGCGCACTGCCAGAGAGAACTTCAACTTGTCAGCATTGTTGTAGTTCAACTCCGTGTAGAGATTGCCCAGAATGTTATCTGTCTCATTCTTGGTCTCACGCATCTCATCCACCTTGGAGGAACCCGGATTGAAGGTGCTCTTGGTGACACGCAGACCGTACTTCATACTCCATCTCTTGGAGAAGGAGTGCTGGAAGAGCGTGTTGAAGGTCATCTCTTGGATGAGGGACTTTACAGTAAGTTTATTATATACCC
Source organism: bacterium (assembly GCA_004561775.1). Lineage (GTDB taxonomy): Bacteria > Bacteroidota > Bacteroidia > Bacteroidales > UBA932 > Egerieousia. The sequence goes on from SFUD01000090.1 coordinate 4,010, forward strand.
CCTCAAGCACCCTCTCCTGAGTTTGACCGCTCTTGTAGTGGTTGAAGGAGAAGTTGGTCTTTACGTTCCAGTTGTTGGAGAGGCGGCATTTCCACTCCAGATTGCCAATTATGTTGTGCCAGCGCATCTTGTCGTATGAGCTTACATCTATCTCTCCATAACCAAAATTGTCCAGACTGTAGAAGAAGGAGGCATTTATGGTATGCCTCTTGCCGGGCTTGTAGGAGATCTTGGCAAATACGTCATATACACTTGCTGAGAGATTGTTGAAGATATCCAGTTTGTCATCTATCCAATCCTTGCCAATCTTATACTCCCACGAGAGTGGAGAGACTCTGGCGGCCACCTCAAAGGCCAGTTTCTGATTCTTTATAGGACCGGAGGCATAACTGCTCACCATAAAGTTGCTCACGCCAAATTTAAAGTTATAATGCTTGAAATCCGGCTCCTTTGTTGTTATCTCTATATGGGATGCCAGCAGGTTATAACTCTCTGCGCTGAAGCCGCCCACACTGAAGTTGGCGTTGCCCACAATATCGTTGGAAAAGGCAGAGGTTAGTCCAAGCAGGTGACCATAGCCATAGAGCCTCACGCCA
>SFUD01000091.1 GCA_004561775.1 bacterium
CGGAATGCTCCCAAAATGAGCGTCAATGCAAATGCCAGCAGTAACTCTCTCTTCATAATCAGTTCTTTTTTAGGGTTATAGTTGTGGTATCTCCTCCCTCTTCCATCATAATTACCTCCAAGGGTAGGTGCTCCATTTTGTCAAATGTTATATAGAGTTCCCTGAAGACCTGCTTAAGCTCCCTTCTGGTTGGGATGAGATGAGCTGTAATCTCTCCGTTTACATTTGTAAAAAGAGTGCTGGAAAAGCTTCCTGAGCCGCTTATGCACTCTCCTGTCACGCTCTCCAGCATAACCTTCACAATCTCTCTGAAGAGACTGTTTTTGGCGGCATCTATCCGGGTTACCTTATTCTTGTAGATGGTTGTTACAATATTCTCCTTTATCTCAAAGGTGTAGCTGTATGGCTCCTTATACTCCCAACGGAGAAAAGAGGGAGCCTGGTAGAGCAGTGTGCCTTTGGAGATGAGGCTCTTCTGCATTAACTTGAGTCTCTTCTCCTGCGTAAAGGTGCAGCTTAGGCTCTTAAGCCCCTTTGCCGCATTCTCTATCTCTTGGGTTGCCCTCTTTGTCTCCTCCGCGGAGAGCGGCTTAAGCCCCTCTTTTGCCCCTAGAGGGGCCGCAAAGAGGATGAATCCTATGGCAAGTTGTATAAGAGTGTTTAGTTTCATAATTCTATTTTTGTACAACAAGTATGACACCGGCCATTATAAGGAGGAGTCCTATCCATCTGTTAAGCGGAATGGACTCGTGAAAAATAAGATTGGCTGCAAGCATTCCCATAACATAACTCATACTTAAGAGAGGATAGACAACGCTAAGCGGAAAATGCTTGAGAAGCCAGAACCAGAGAAGCGATGCTAATCCAAAAGAGAGTCCGCATAGGGCAAAGTGCCAATTGGTAAAGAGTGATTTAAAGAATGCGCGGCTCCAGGAGAAGCTGCCAAGCTCCTCCAACGAATATTTAAGCAGCGCCTGGCCAAGCGCCAGAAGCGCAGACTGCAGCAATGCTATAGGCAATACCTTCCACATATCTCTTTTATATTATCCATTCTTAGCTCTTCCCCTCCATTTTCGCTATACTTTGTAACGTAGAGTGCCACGGAACGCTCTCCCGCACTCTCGTGCCATCCTACAAGCGCGCTCTCAATCTCTCCAAGAGAGATCTGCAGAAGCGCATCCAGAAGCGCGCTGTAGAGCGAATCTCCTCCTTGGGAATAGGTGTTGTTGTAGCCGTGGTTGCCGGTATGTATGGCAATCAGGCTGCCTATTGTGTTGTGGGTGGAGTTCATAAAGCAGGTTGGCTTTAGCAGCTGCTCTCCGTTGCGGTAGATTTCGTTCAGAAAGGCAAGAGTCTCCTCCACGCATCCCAGGCCGGTGCCGGTAATTATGGCATCGGGAAGAGGATTGCCGGCGCGGTTAAGCGCAACCAGAGAGGTTACAAGGGCTCTTTTGAGCATTCCCTTCATTCTTCTTGCCGCCATAGGAGGTATTGCAGGCATCTCTTCCGGTGCAATGGAGTTGTAATCTACAGCGCAGACTATTTGTGCCCTTATCTGCTCCAACCTCTTGCAAGTATATGAATCTTTTGTTGAGGTAGAGTTGTTGAACTTGCTTAAAATTAATGTTGTATCATTTCCTCCAAAGCCAAAGGAGTTGCATAGTATATGGTTAAGTTCTACGCCCTCCATTCCCTTTGCTACAGGGGTTAAGCCCTCATCCATTCCCTTGCTCCAGTTGTGGTTGGCAGGTACAAAGGAGTGCTGCATTGCAAGAAGAGAGATTACCATCTCTATGCTGCCGGAGGCGCTTGTTGTGTGGCCTGTCAATGATTTTGTTGAGGAGAAGAGTGGAACTTGCTCTCCAAAGAGGCGCTTTATGGCATTTGCCTCGCTGGAGTCGTTGTTTGGTGTTGCAGTGCCGTGCGCATTTATGTAGTCTATCTCTGCCGGGGTGAGTTTTGCACATTCAAGTGCCTTTGACATAGAGAGATATCCTCCTTCACCTTGAGCAGAGGTTGCAGTCTGGTGAAAGGCATCGCAAGCATTTCCCCAACCGCTCAAGAGTGCAAGCGGAGTGGCTCCGCGCTCCATTGCGCTCTCTAGAGTCTCCAGAACCATAAAGGCTGCTCCCTCTCCAAGATTAAGCCCAGCCCTTGTGGCATCAAAGGGCCTGCATATCTCCTTGTCTAGAATCATAAGGGAGTTGAAGCCGTTAAGGTGGAACTTAGAGAGAGCCTCTGTGCCGCCAACCGCCACCTTGCTGTAGAGTCCGCTCCTTATTAGTTCCGCACCGGCAATAAAGGCATTTGCGGCAGAGGAGCAGGCGGTACTGCAGGTGGTTATATAGCCAAAGTCGCCCACTTTAGAGGCCATCTGCAGGGTGCTTGTCTCGCAATCTCCAATTACATCTACACTGCCGCAGGAGAGGTAGTCCCTCTCCGTCTTGTCCATACTGCCAACAGTTGTTCCGGAGATAAGCGCCATAGAGGCGGTCTCATCCCGCCCTATTCCTGCCTGCTGCAGCGCCTCCCTAAGAGCCATTATGCCCAGCAGGGCTGTTCTGGTGCACTCCTCCTGGCTTACTCCGCATAGCTCTGCAAGCTCCCTGTTGCTCATCTTTACCTCTCCAACAGGTAATTGGCTGTGGGAGGTCTCCAGATAACGGGGTGCAGAGATGCCGCAGCACTCCCCTTTAAGAGAGCTCCATACGGCCTCCTTGTTGTTGCCTATTGCGGATATTATGCCTGCGCCGGTAATTACAATCATCTATCGGGTCCTATTCTTTGCTATATACTCCGCCATTACATTTATGGATTTGAAGACCTCCTTCCCCTCTGCCGGGTTGGAGAGCTTTATGCCATACTGCTTCTCCATAAGTACAATAAGTTCCAGGGCATCTATAGAGTCCAAGCCAAGACCCTCGCCAAAGAGGGGCGCATTGTCATCTATCTCCTCCGGTTTCATCTCATCCAGAGAGAGAGCCTCCAAAATCTGCTCTTTAAGTTGTGCTTTAAGTTTATCCATATAAATAATTATTTTACTGTTTCTTATAAAATTTAATGTCTGCCTCAAAATGCTCCCCGTCCAGGTAGTCCAGCCATCCTCCAACAATGCTGCTGGCGCTTCTCTCCACCATAAGAGTCTCCATAAGCATCTCTATTTTGCTCCAATCCTTCTCCTTAAGCAGAAAGAAGTTTGTCTCTCCCTTTATTCCGTTCCTTATTGCAATCTCTCCCGTTACAATATTAGGCAGGGTATAGACAAATAGCGCAGGGCTTGGATAGTAATTCTCCGGCCGGATGCTCTCCTGATACTTTATGTCGTTTGCCAGCGAGCCGTAACGTCCTGCAAAGGCAACGGCGCAGGATTCGCCAAACTCCTCCGTACCCTTGGCTGCAGGGCGCTCCTGCCCTCTGCTGTACTCTTGTAGCAGAAGCTCGGATGCCACAAAGCCCAATTTGCAGAGGCTATCCATCTTGTGGAACTTTGGATAGTTCATCCTGCCGCTCCTGTAGAGATTCTCAATAAGGTTGTCTCCGCAACCTTCACATTCAATACTCCTGCCATCCAGCAGAACCCCCTGCGGAGAGATATGAATGCTGTGCAGCGGCCTGAAATCTGCTTTTGGCTCATCTGCAGCAATTGGCATCTCTGCGCGCTCAGAAGCCCCCTTCAGGCTCCATCGTACTGCGGCATTGCACCCTCCAAATCCGGAGAGCAGCTTTATGAAACTTCTCCTGCCGCTCTTTGCAATGCTCTTAAGGATATTAATTTCTCCGCTTACACCGCACTCCTCATAGCCTCTTGTGGGGAGAATCACCCCTTGCTCCACTGCAATCATAGAGAGAATGCTCTCCAATATTCCGCAGGCCCCCATAGTGTGGCCGTACCAACCCTTGAGCGAGCCTGCCGGTATTCTCTCCAAACCGGCACGCTGCAGCGCAATGGCCTCCATTTGGTCGTTGTAGAGTGTTGCTGTGCCGTGAAGGCTCACAAATGAGAGAGAGCCTGCATCTGCCGGCATAACAGCCCTTAAGGCATTATAGCTTCCCTCTGCGGTTCGGGAGGGTCCCGATATATGATTTGCATCATTTCTTATTGCGCCGCCCTCCAGGCACCAGATGTTCTCCTCGCCTGCCCTGCCCGTGCAGCGCTCCAGAATAATTGTGGCAGCCGCCTCGCCAAGGTTTAGCCCGCAGCGGTTGGCATCAAAGGGACGGCACTCTGCCGGAGAGAGAGCCTTGAATGAGTTGAATCCCGATACAATGAAGGGTGATTGAATATCCGCTCCGCAGACTACGGCATATCTGTATTTGCCGCTCTCCAACAGGCGGCTTGCAGTAATCTGTGCGGAGACTCCGGAGGTGCAGGCATTGGAGATGGCTATGGCGCCATTCGTATTGCCAAAGAAGGCGGCAATGCGCTCTGCAGACTCTCCGATTGCAAGGCTGCCGCTCTCCTCTTGCCGCATCTTTGAATCCAGCAGGTGGATATTCCCTTTGGTGGTGGAGAGCACAAAGAGTGTCTGGCCGCTCTCTATCTCAAAACCGCTCTCTCTCTGC
>SFUD01000092.1 GCA_004561775.1 bacterium
CATATCAAAGCGGAGGGTATCCATACGGGTAACCACCTCATCCGAGCCTCCCAACTCCGGCGCATGCTGCACAACCACAAGAGGTTGCGGCAGCTTGTATGAACCACTGTCGTAAGAGGTGAGCAGAATGTTGGCCTCTATCTCTCTCATACCCTCCTTTACAGAGAGTGTATCCAGAGTAAAGTCCCGCAGCAGATCTATCTTCTCTCCTAGGTTATATGGCGCAACGCCGCCCGTTGTATCGCAGGCAGTTGTGCTGTTAAGAATGGAGGCGTATGGAGCAATCCCCACCTTGGCGCGCTCCGGCACTGTAAAGAGAGCTCTCCACACCACCTGGTCTCCTATTGTAATGGTATCTCTGGAGAGGCCGGAACTCTTAACCTCCTGCGCCACAGCCAAATTACCCAAGAGAGCAACGGCAGCCAGCAGCACTGCTACCCTTATGTATTCTAATCTCTTCATATATGTCACTTTCTTTTAAAGAATGAGATAAGGTTCTTTACATAATCATCAGATGTGCTTATGCTCACACTCTCCACCTTGGTCTTGCGGAAGAGCTTCTCTGCCTCTGCCTGCACCTTCTCGTTCCACTGGCTGTAACTCTTTCGCACAGAGGCGCTTGAGGTATTAATCCACCTCTGCGCGCCACTCTCCGCATCGCAGACACGCACCAATCCAACATCGGGAAGAGTACGCTCACGCGGGTCATAAATCTCAATTACAGAGAGGTCGTGCCTGTTGGCGGCAATCTTAAGGGCCTCCTCATACTTTGGAGCGGCATTGGCATCCACATCCAGCAAATCGGAGAGCAGGAAGGCATTGCACCTCTTCTTAATGGCATTGGTAAGAAAGCGCAGAGCCTCGGATATATCCGTGCCGCTCTCCTGCGGCGTAAACTCCAGCAGCTCCCTCAGAATGCGCAGCAAATGGCTCCTGCCCTTCTTTGGAGGAATAAACTTCTCCACCTTTGTGCTGAAAAAGAGCGCACCTACCTTATCATTATTAATGGATGCGGAGAAGGAGAGCACCGCAGCAATCTCTGCAATGAGCTCCCTCTTGGTCCTGATTGTGGTCCCGAATATTCCCGATGAACTCACATCCACCATCAGCACCACAGTCATCTCCCTCTCCTCCTCAAAGACCTTCACATAGGGCGCGCGCAATCTTGCAGTAACATTCCAATCCATATTGCGCACATCATCCCCAAACTGATACTCGCGCACCTCGCTGAATGCCATACCCCTGCCCTTGAAGGCGGAATGGTACTCACCCGCAAATATCTGATGGGAGAGAGACCTTGTCTTTATCTCAATCTTGCGAACCTTTTTCAACAATTCATTTTCCATATCACAGATTTTCTAAATTCCACATACTCCTATGCAGCCCTCACGGCTGCGCTCTGCTATGGAACCTCAACTGTATTCATTATATCTGTTATGATATTCTCTGTGGTTATATTCTCCGCCTCTGCCTCGTATGTAAGGCCAATCCTGTGGCGCAATACTTCGTAGCATACGGCGCGCACATCCTCCGGAATAACATAACCTCTTCTCTTTATGAAGGCATAGGCCTTGGCAGCCTTTGCAAGAGAGATGCTTGCTCTTGGCGAAGCGCCATACTGGATAAGATCCTTTAATTTGGAGAGATTATACTCATCCGGAGTTCTTGTGGCATAGACAATATCCACAATATACTTCTCAATCTTCTCATCCATATAGACATCCTTCACAACCTCGCGGGCCCTTACAATATCCTCTGGCTTAAGCACCGCAGAGGCCTTTGGAAAGGCTCCGGCATTGTGCATCTTAATAATCTGCTTCTCCTCCTCCTTCTTAGGATATGTAACCACAACCTTAAGCATAAAACGGTCTACCTGGGCCTCAGGAAGCGGATAGGTACCCTCCTGCTCCACAGGGTTCTGGGTAGCCATAACAAGGAATGGAGATGGAAGGCTGTAGGTATTGTCGCCAATTGTAACCTGCCTCTCCTGCATAGCCTCCAGAAGTGCAGACTGCACCTTTGCAGGAGATCTGTTAATCTCGTCCGCAAGAACAAAGTTTGCAAAGATAGGGCCCTGCTTAACCTGGAACTGCTCGCTCTTCTGGCTATAAATCATTGTTCCTATCACATCTGCCGGAAGAAGGTCCGGAGTAAACTGGATTCTGTTGAACTTTGCATCTATAATGTTGGAGAGAGTATTTATGGCCAATGTCTTGGCAAGACCAGGCATACCCTCCAGCAATATGTGACCATCTGCAAGGAGTCCTATCAACAGATTCTCCACAAGATGTTTCTGCCCCACTATCACCTTGTTCATCTCCATTGTGATAATGTCTACAAAAGCACTCTCTTTCTGAATTCTCTCATTGAGCTCTTTTATATTTACACTTTCCATATTAATATTATTTATTGTTTAACTTTGCCTCTGTTACAGTAACACAAAATGCGATACTTTATAGAACTTTCATACGATGGCGCTCCATTTGGAGGTTGGCAGATTCAGGATAACTCCGTAACGGTGCAGGAGGTTGTCCAGAGAGCACTCTCCACTCTTCTCAAGGAGGAGATTGCCGTAACGGGAGCCGGAAGAACAGATGCAGGCGTGAATGCAGTAAACTATATTGCCCACTTTGATTCTGCCCGTCTCACACCGGAGGAGGCGCTATCAAAAGCAACTATTCTTGTTTACAAATTAAATGCCATTCTGCCTAAAGAGGTAGTCATAAATAAAATAATTCCTGTAGAGGAGAGTATGCACGCAAGGTTCAGCGCAAAGAGCCGCACCTACAAATATTATCTTCATACAGTAAAAGACCCCTTCTCCAACTCCTACTCCTACTATTACCCATTTCACAAACTGGATTTTGAGAAGATGAATAGCGCCGCAAAGCACTTTATTGGCACAAAGGATTTCTCCAGCCTGCAAAAGGCCCACAGCCAGACAAAGAGCGCAATCTGCACGGTTACAGAGGCTGGATGGGTCTCCACAGATGAGCATCATCACATCTTTACCGTAACTGCAAACCGTTTCCTGCGCAATATGGTAAGGGCTATGGTTGGCTCGCTTCTTGCAGTAGGTTCAGGCAAGGAGTCTCCGGAGTGGATTGCAAAGATGCTGGAGGCAAAAGACAGATGCAAGGCAGGCAACTCTGTTCCGGGCAACGCTCTTTTCCTAACAAAAATTGAGTACTAGAGAGATTTTTTATATATCTTTGCACCACAAACGGGATTTGGCGCAGTTGGCTAGCGCGCTGCGTTCGGGACGCAGAGGTCGTGTGTTCGAGTCACATAATCCCGACAAACCATCCTGCAGCGCCATACACCTGCAGGATATTTAATTTTAGAGAGATGCATCCAATATCATTTTCACTCATAGGAATGGCTATCAAAGGCGGTTGGCTTATGATTCCCCTCTTTGCACTCTCCATTTTGGCAGTCTATATATTTGCAAAAAAATGGTGGATAATAAATAATATTACAAAGAGCAGCGACGCGCTGTTGGAGGGAGTAGAGGCATACCTTAAAGAGTGCCGTTACAGCAAGGCCACAGACCTCTGCAAAGAGTCGGACAACCCTATAGCAAGAATGCTTCTTAAGGGTCTTTCAAAGATGGACAGACCTGTAGAGGAGATAAAGCAGGCAGTAGAGAATCAGGCTCAGGTGGAGCTGGCCATTCTGGAGCGCTCTCTTCCACTCTTGGCAACCATCTCCGGAGGCGCTCCTATGATAGGTTTCCTTGGTACTGTAATGGGTATGATTCAGGCCTTCTACAATATGTCCCAGGCAGGCAACAATATAGATATCTCCCTTCTGTCGGGAGGAATATATACCGCAATGGTAACCACGGTTGCTGGTCTTGTGGTGGGCATTATGGCCTACTTCTTCTACAATTACCTTACATCTAAGGTCTCAGACATAGTCTTTAAGATGCAGTGCGCCACCAACAACTTCATAGAGGTTGCACAGCAGGAGAAGAAGAATTAGTTAGGAGGCAAGAGGGTATGGCAATAAAGCAGAAAACCAAAATAGAGAGCACCTTCAGCCTCTCTTCTATGACAGATATAGTCTTTCTGTTGCTCATCTTCTTTCTTATAACCTCCACCCTTGTAAACCCAAATGCACTTAAGCTGCTCCTTCCAAAGAGCTCCAACCAGATCTCCTCAAAAGAGCAAAGCTCCGTCTCCATAAAACACAACTTGGAGAATCAGAGCTTTACCTATTATGTCAACGGCAGCAGAACTGCGGTAGAGTTCAATAAGATAGAACCTATGCTGCAACAGAGCCTGATGAATGAAGAGGAGCCTGTCTTTGCAATCTACGCAGACCGCACGGTGCCTATAGAGAGGGTTGTGGAGCTTATGAACATTGGCAAGCGCAACAAATACAAGGTGATTCTTGCCACCGCCCCGGAAGATTAGAGTCTGCGGCGGGCTATCAGTTTATATAGCCAAAGCGCTTCAGCTCCTTCTCATTCTCACGCCAGCCCGCATCTACCTTAACAAAGAGACTCAGATAGACCCTCTTCTGGAAGAAGAGC
>SFUD01000093.1 GCA_004561775.1 bacterium
TTGCAGAGCAGAATCTCTTCAGCCAGGAGGAGGAGCGTGAAAAGGAGGAGATTAAGGAGAAGGAGCTCTCAGAGAAGGAAACTTTAAAGGAAGAGGCAGCATTGCAGGAGAAAAACCAAGAGAGTGCCAAGAAGAACAAAGAGGGTGCAAAGGGGAAGGGAAATATCTTCTCAAGAGCCTGGAAAGCCTTTACATCCGATAATATAATCAATAATGACGCTTAATGATATGAACAATAGTATTGATACTAAACTGGTTCCCGACACCTGGGAGATAACTTGGCCTGTAAGCAAATCTTCCATAAAGGTGATAGGCGTAGGAGGAGGCGGTTGCAACTCTGTAAATGAGATGTGCAGGCAGAATATAAAGGGGGTTGACTTTATCATCTGCAACACCGATACTCAGTCTCTCAGAATGTGCGACGTGCCAACAAAGATTGTACTTGGAACAAAAGCCGCCGGCCTTGGAACAGGTATGGACCCGGAGTTGGGAGCACGCTCTGCAGAGGAGTCAATAGATAAGATAAGGGAGCAACTGAAGGGTGCGGAGATGGTCTTTATAACTGCAGGTATGGGGGGAGGCACAGGTACAGGCGCCGCACCTGTAATTGCCCGCATCTCCAAGGAGATGGAGATTCTTACAGTTGGCGTTGTTACTCTTCCATTCAGAGACGAGAAGGGTTTTCTCAAGCGTGCCATTAAGGGCATAAAGGAGTTGCAAAAGCACGTGGACAGCCTTATCCTTATAGATAATCAAAAGATATACAGACTCTACGGAGAGATGAGGTTTGAGGATGCCCTGCATAAGGTGGATGTGGTATTGAGCACTGCCATAAGGAGCATAACGGAGATTATCAACACTACAGGCCTTATGAATGTAGACTTTGCAGATGTTAAGAGGATTATGCGCAACGGAGGCACCGCAATGCTTGGCATAGGTACTGCAGAGGGAGAAGACAGGTCCTCTCTTGCAGTGGAGGCGGCATTCCACTCCCCTCTCCTTAATGATTGCGACCTTAAAACATCCAAGGGTGTCATTGTTAATATTACCGCCGGTATGGAGAATGGCGGACTCACCACAAATGAGATTACCCAGATTGCGGACTATGTAAACAACTATACCGGAGAGCCGGAGAAGTTTAAGAGAGGTTTGGTTGTAGATGAGAAGATGGGCAACAAGGTTAATGTAACCATCATAGCCACAGGATTCAACCTTAACGACCTGCCGCAGATAGATGAGGACCCGGAGGAGGAGAGCATAGTTCTTACAACTGCAGATAACAACACCCAGCCGGCAACTCCATATATACGTCCCGAGGGGGTTCCTGCTCTTATACTTGACGGGAGCACAAACATTGTGGACCTTGAGAAGCAATCTGCCTACAAGAGAAGAATGGCACTTAGAAGAAAAAAAGAGGAAAGTTTGTAATTTTGCAAAAAAAGCGGAATATGAGTTCAACTAAGACAAGAGTACGTTTTGCGCCAAGTCCTACAGGACCACTCCATATGGGAGGCGTAAGAACAGCATTATATAATTACCTCTATGCAAAGCAGAGGGGCGGAGATTTTATCTTAAGAATAGAGGATACAGATTCTCAGCGCTTTGTTCCCGGAGCGGAGCAATACATTGTTGAGGCACTGAAGTGGTGCGGCATCTATCCCGACGAGGGTGTGGATGCAGAGGGCAATATAATTCAGGTTGCCTCCCCTGCCCATCCTCACGCGCCATATCGCCAATCGGAGAGAAAGCCGCTCTACAGGGCCTACGCAGAGGAGCTTATAAGCAAAGGTTTTGCATACTATGCCTTTGACACTCCCGAAGAACTTAACGCAAAGCGTCAGGAGGCCGAGCAACGGAAAGAGACCTTTATCTACAACCACTCCACCCGTATGGGATTGCGCAACTCCCTCACCCTTCCGGCAGAGGAGGTGGCAAACCTTGTTGCAACCAGAACCGATTGGACCATACGCTTCAAGACACCGGAAAACAGAGTGGTGAAGATGGATGACCTGATTCGCGGACACATAGAGATAAATACCTCCACAATAGATGACAAGGTTCTTTGGAAGGCTGCAGACGGGCTCCCTACCTACCACCTTGCAAACATTGTGGACGACCACCTTATGGAGATAACAGAGGTTATCCGCGGAGAGGAGTGGCTACCATCTCTGCCGTTGCATTATCTTCTTTACGAGGCCTTTGGATGGCAGGATAGCCAGCCAAGATTTGCACACCTCTCGCTCCTTCTCAAGCCGGACGGAAAGGGCAAATTAAGCAAACGCGACGGAGACCGCCTTGGCTTCCCTGTCTTCCCGCTCAGGTGGGTGAACGATGCTGGAGAGGTCTCAAGAGGATATCGGGAGGATGGCTACTACCCGGAGGCATTTGTAAATATGCTCGCGCTCCTTGGCTGGAACCCTGGCACAGAGCAGGAGATATTCTCTCTGCAGGAGCTTGTAGAGGCCTTCTCTCTGGAGAGGGTAATCAAATCGGGAGCACGCTTTAATCCCGACAAGGCCAAGTGGTTTAACCAGCACTATCTGCGCGCAAAAAGCGGGGACTCTCTTGCGGCAGACTTCATACAATACATAGACAATGCCGGCAAGGAGATTGTCCCGATTAAGAGCAATCAGATTGCAGAGAAGCTCTTTGGCGCACTCTCTCCGGAGGGCGAACGCGCATCTGCGCTCAAGATTTACCTTGCTCACCTATGCGAACTCATTAGAGAGCGCGCACACTTTGTAAGCGACTTCTGGAGCATTACACGCTACTTCTTCATTGCCCCTGAGAGTTATGAGGAGAAGGATGTAAAGAAGTTCTGCACTCCGGATAACAAGGCAGCAATGGAGGAGATAAGAGAACTCATTGCATCCTGCCCATTTTCAGCACTTGGCAGCCTCATTGCAGATGGCAATTGCAGCAAAGAGGTGGTGGAGCAGCAGAGGGAACTTATAGAGAGCACCCTCACAGGCAGGATAACGGAGAGAGGATGGAAGATGGGACAGGTAATGAACACACTCAGACTCTTCTTTGCAGGAGAGGCAAAGGGACTTGGCATTGCAGATATAATCCTCTACATAGGCAAAGAGGAGACTCTCCGTCGTATAGACGCCGGGATGAGACTCTTTGCCTGATTGCCGGGGTTAATACTATTGCGCCACAAATCGGTAGACAATCTCTCCTATCTGTCTCTCAGGAGCATTGGCAGAGGCTGTAAACCTAGAGCGTCTGGCAGCCTGCAGCGATTCCGAGCGCAAACACTCATCTGCAGCAGAGGCACTCTCAATTATTTGGGCAGCCACAACATAGCCCTTCCTGTTAACAGTTATTCTTACACTCACATCCCCCGCTCCTACGCATTTGTAGGCGGGGATTGGTATATTTATGGCCTTTCTGCCATCAAGAGTGTAGGAGAGAAGGGATGCTCCGGTATATGCCGGCGCATTCTCCTGCTGTTGCGGTCTGCCGTCAGACTCCCCCTCCGATTCGCTATCCAGAGCCTCCTCGGCAGCCCTTTTGGAGGCATCCAGTCTCTTCTGCAATTCTCTTGCCTCATCAAAGACCTTGTCTCTGCCCTTAGCATTGTCAGGAGATTTTGCAGAACGGTCAACCGCTACATTTCTGTAAGGAGAGGCGCTGCGGTTATCCTTCAGCAACTCCTCCAATTCTTTGGCTGCCGCCTCCTTTGCAGCCTCCAGTTTCTGAAGCTGCTCATACTCCTCCTGACCGGTAAAATCCAGCTCAAAGACCTGATCTACACGAACAACCTCGTTAATCTTGAATATCAGGAAGATAATCAAGATAACGAGGTGTACTATAATTGTGGTCAGAAGACCTATTTTGTTCTCTTTTGAGGACATATTCTTCTTTTGGACTAAAGAGACTCCTCTTTGAGAGCCTTCTCAATAGTTGCCAACAACATATCTATTGCAACCTTGTTATGCCCGCCCTGAGGGAGAATTACATCTGCATACCTCTTGCTTGGTTCTATAAACTGCAGGTGCATAGGCTTTACGGTCTGCTCATATCTGGCAAGCACCTGCCCCACATTCTTTCCGCGTTCAAGAGTATCACGTGAGACTATTCTTGAGAGTCTGTCATCGGCATCTGTATCTACATATACCATAATGTCCAGCATCTCCCTCAGTCTCTGTGAGGTAAAGATAAGAATACCCTCCACAATAATGATGCGGGCAGGGTTCACATGCACTGTCTCTGTTTTGGAGCGTGAACAGGTTATATAGGAATAGACCGGCTGTTCCACCGATTTTCCCTCTTTAAGAGCTGAAAGCTGCTCTATCAGCAGGTCAAAATCTATAGAATCCGGATGGTCAAAATTGTGTTTGAGTTTCTCCTCGGCTGTAAGATGACTGCTGTCTTTGTAATAAGAATCCTGCGGGATGACCGCCACAGAGTTTTCGGGCAGGCTTTCCACGATTTTGCGCACGACGGTGGTCTT
>SFUD01000094.1 GCA_004561775.1 bacterium
AGTGGCGCTGGAAGTTGCTGTCCATTCAATTGCCGATGAGAAGGAGAGTGTTACAGTGCCTCCATCCTTGCCAACCGCATTGTTGGTAGGAGAGGAGATGACAATCTCCGGATTGACGCCCCCCTTGGAGCAGGAGAGAGCCAGCATCAGTGCTGTCAATACCAATAATAGTCTTTTCATTGTACAATAAGTTAATTATTTCATTCAAAAAGAGTTCCTGCAGTCAACCATTTCTGCCTGCAAGCAATCCTTCATACCTGCAGGCCGCTTTGCTATAGACCCTTCAGCCGCTTGACAACCTCCCAGAGCACAATTCCTGCAGAGACTGAGACATTAAGGGAGTGCTTGGTGCCAAACTGCGGAATCTCCCATACATAGTCACTTGTGCTTACCACCTCCTGCTGCACGCCCTTTACCTCATTGCCAAATATAAGGGCATATTTTTGTCCCGATGAGATGTTGATTTTACCCAGCTCTACGGAGTCTACCGCCTGCTCTATGCTTACTATGGTGTATCCCGATTTTCTAAGCTCCTCCACTACCTCCATTGTCTCAGGGTAATATGACCAATCCAGAGAGAATTCGGCTCCAAGCGCCGCCTTGTGTATCTCCGCTTTAGGCGGAACGGCGCATATTCCGCAAAGATATACTTTGTCTACCCCGAAGGCATCCGCGCTCCTGAATGCAGCCCCTATGTTGTGGCTGCTTCTGATGTTGTCCAAAACCACTACAATCCCGCTCTTGACGCGATCTTTATACTCAATTGCCGTAATGCGGAACAACTCGTCGTTTGCCAGTTTTCTATTCTTCATTAATGCAAATATAAGAAAATTACTTTTTATTTGAATACTTTGACTATATTTGTATATTATTCTAACGTGTAATGTTGGATAGTCGGATTTTCGGATAATATTACAAGAGATATGAAACAGGATTTGGAAATTGCTGAACTTCTTAAGAAAGAGAAAGATCGTCAGGTGAATGGCATAGAGCTTATAGCTTCTGAGAATTTTGTAAGTGATCAGGTGCTGGAGGCGCTCGGCTCCGTATGCACCAACAAATATGCGGAGGGTTATCCCGGAGCAAGGTATTATGGCGGTTGTGAAGTGGTGGACCAGATTGAGCAGCTTGCAATAGACAGAATATGCAAGCTCTTTGATGCAGAGTATGCAAATGTGCAGCCTCACTCTGGTGCGCAGGCAAATATGGCGGTGCTTATGGCTTGTCTCAAGCCGGGAGATACATTTATGGGTCTGGACCTCTCCCACGGCGGTCACCTTACGCACGGCTCTCCTGTAAATATGTCGGGAATATTATATAATGCTGTTGCATATAAACTTAATGAGGAGACAGGGCTTATAGATTATGACCAGATGGAGAAGACTGCACTGGAGTATAAGCCTAAGGTTATCATTGGCGGCGCATCTGCATATTCCAGAGAGTGGGATTATGAGAGAATGCGTGCAATTGCAGATAAGATAGGCGCAATCTTTATGGTGGATATGGCGCACCCGGCCGGTCTTATTGCGGCAGGTCTGCTTAAAAATCCTGTAAAATATGCGCACATTGTAACATCTACAACCCATAAGACTCTGCGCGGTCCGCGTGGAGGTATAATCCTTATTGGTAAGGATTTTGACAATCCTTGGGGTCTTACTACTCCAAAGGGTGTGGTTAAGAAGATGTCTCAGATTATCAATTCAAGCGTCTTCCCGGGTATCCAGGGCGGTCCGCTGGAGCATTGTATCGCTGCTAAGGCGGTTGCCTTCTATGAGGCTCTTCAGCCGGAGTTTAAACTTTATGCTCAGCAGGTTAAGAATAATGCCGCAGCAATGGCTCAGGCCTTTATAGAGAGAGGCTACAAGGTGGTATCGGGAGGCACAGACAATCACGTTATGCTTATAGATCTGCGCAGCAAATTCCCGGAGCTCTCCGGAAAGGCGGCAGAGAAGGCGTTGGTGCTTGCAGATATTACCGTAAACAAGAATATGGTGCCGTTCGACAGCCGCTCTCCTTTCCAGACATCGGGAATAAGAGTGGGAACACCTGCAATTACTTCGCGAGGTCTTGTTGAGAAGGATATGGAGGCTATTGTGGAGATGATAGACAAGGTGCTGGGCAATATGGATAATGAGGCTGTTCTGGCAGAGGTGCGCAAGAGCGCGCGTCAGCTTATGAGCGGCAGGCCACTCAATATTTGGTAGACTATTTTTTATGTCTCCCTCTGCTTACAAATGCAACCTGCAGCAGAGGGATTGTTATATGTTATTAATTGACTTCCATAGGGGAAGGCAGGTTGCAGGTGAGACAAAATGAATATAGTTAAAAAGACCATCCAGTTGGAGGATGGCAGAACAATTGAGATTGAAACCGGCAAATTGGCCAAGCAGGCAGATGGCTCGGTGGTGGTTAGAATGGGCAAGACAATGTTGCTTGCAACTGTTACTTGTGCCAAGGATGCCAAGGAGGATGTTGATTTTATGCCTCTGCAGGTAGATTACAAGGAGAAGTTTGCTGCAGCCGGCCGTTTCCCCGGTGGCTTTATGAAGAGAGAGGGAAAGGCTACAGATTACGAGATTCTTATTGCGCGTCTTATAGACCGCGCTTTGAGGCCTCTCTTCCCGGATAATTTTCACGCAGAAGTTTTTGTTAATGTAAATCTTATCTCCGCAGATGGAGTTGATACTCCCGATTCTCTTGCAGGACTTGCTGCTGCAGGCGCATTGGCAGTGAGTGACATTCCATTCAACGGACCGGTATCTGAGGTGAGAGTTGCCAGGATTGATGGCAATTATTGTATCAACCCATCCTTTGCAGATCTTGCAAAGGCAGACCTGGAGCTTATTGTAGCGGCTACCTACGATAACATTATGATGGTGGAGGGTGAGATGAATGAGGTGAGCGAGGATGTTATGCTTGGCGCAATTGAGTTTGCTCACAATGAGATTAAGAAACAGTGCCTTGCCCTTAAGGAGCTTACAGAGGCTGTTGGCAAGGTGCAGAAGAGAGAGTATTGCCACGAGGAGAATGATGAGGCCCTTAAGGCTGCTTGTCACGAGTATTGCTATCAGCGTTGCTATGAGATTGCTAAGGCAGGTACTGCAAAGCACGAGCGTACAGATGCATTTGAGGCTCTGATGGAGGAGTTCCTTGAGACAATTCCGGAGGAGGAGAGAGATGAGAAGAAGATGATGGTTGCGCGTTACTTCCACGCTGTTGAGAAGGAGGCTATGCGCCGTATGATTATAGATGAGGGAATCCGTCTGGATGGCAGAAAGACCACAGATATTCGTCCAATCTGGTGCGAGGTGGATTACCTTCCTTGCGCTCACGGTTCTGCAATCTTTACCAGAGGCGAGACTCAGGCTCTTGCTACTGTTACTCTTGGTACCAAAATGGATATGAAGGAGAAGGATGAGGTGCTTATTCAGGGCACAGAGCAGTTTGTGCTTCACTATAACTTCCCTCCATTCTCTACCGGAGAGGCAAAGGCTCAGAGAGGCGTTGGCCGCAGGGAGATTGGTCACGGAAATCTTGCCTGGAGAGCGCTTAAGCCAATGGTTCCTGTAGGTGAGGAGAATCCGTATGCGGTAAGAGTTGTATCAGATATTCTTGAGTCCAATGGTTCTTCTTCTATGGCAACCGTTTGTGCAGGTTGTCTTGCGCTTATGGATTCAGGTATTAAACTTAAGAAGCCGGTTGCTGGTATTGCAATGGGTCTTATCTCTGATGAGAAGACAGGCAAGTTTGTAATCCTTTCGGATATTCTTGGCGATGAGGACCACCTGGGTGATATGGACTTTAAGGTTACAGGTACCAAAGATGGTATTACTGCAACCCAGATGGATATTAAGGTGGATGGTCTCTCTTATGAGGTTCTTAAGAGAGCGCTCCAGCAGGCCAATGAGGGAAGAGCTCATATTATGGCAGAGATGATGAAGACCATAAGCGAGCCAAGAGAGGATCTCAAGCCTTATGCTCCAAGAATTGTTCAGCTGATTGTTCCGGGAGAGTTTATCGGCGCTATCATTGGCAAGGGTGGCGAGGTTATTCAGAAGATTCAGAAGACCACCGGTACCACCGTTACAATTACAGAGGAGAAGGATGCAGAGGGCAATACCATTGGTGCAGTTGATATCTTTGGCGACAACAAGGAGAATATGGATAAGGCTCTTGCTTGGATTAAGGGCATTGTTACCGTTCCAGAGGTTGGCGAGGTTTACAAGGGCAAGGTTGTCTCTATTCTGGACTTTGGCGCATTTGTAGAGATACTCCCTGGCAAGGAGGGTTTGCTCCACATCTCAGAGATTGAGTGGAGGAAACTTGATAAAGTTGAGGATGTTCTAAAGATTGGCGATGAAGTGGAGGTTAAACTCCTTGAGATAGATTCCAAGACAGGCAAGATGAG
>SFUD01000095.1 GCA_004561775.1 bacterium
ATTGCAGCAATCTTCTCCATCTCCAGGTCTATAAGGTCGTCCATAAGCCTCATTGCCATACGCACGTGCTTCTTGAAGAGTTCCATATTGAATGTTGCCGCAAAGGTGAAGGGATTATCCACGTAAGAGTAGAGGTTAATGGCAATAAGACGGCAGGAGTCGTATGGGCAGAGCGGAATCTCTCCGCAAGGGTTGGTACTTACGGTACGATATCCCAAGTCTGCATAGCAATCGGCCACAGACTCACGCAAAACGGTATCCCAGAAGAGTATGCCTGGCTCTGCGGACTTCCACGCATTGTGCACAATCTTCTTCCACAACTGCTGCGCATTAATCTTCTTCACAATAACAGGGGTCTTGGAGTCTATAGGGTACTGCTGTGTATACTCCTTGCCGGCAATGGCATCCCTCATAAACTCATCATCTATCTTCACAGAGACATTGGCGCCGGTAACCTTGCCCTGCTGCATCTTGGCATCTATGAAAGACTCTGCATCGGGATGCTTAATGGAGACAGAGAGCATAAGCGCACCGCGTCTGCCATCCTGAGCCACCTCTCTGGTAGAGTTGGAGTAACGCTCCATAAATGGCACAAGGCCGGTAGAGGTAAGAGCGCTGTTAAGCACCGGTGTGCCGGCAGGACGGATATGGGAGAGGTCGTGTCCCACGCCGCCGCGACGCTTCATAAGCTGCACCTGCTCCTCATCCATCTTCATAATTCCGCCATAGGAATCTGCAGGACGGTCGTGTCCTATAACAAAGCAGTTGGAGAGAGAGGCAACCTGATAATCATTGCCTATTCCGGTCATTGGGCCTCCCTGCGGAATAACATATTTAAACCCATCCAAGAGAGCAAATATCTCCTCCTTGCTCATAGGGTTAGGATATTTCTGCTCAATCTCTGCAAACTTGTTGGCAAGGCGCCAATGCATATCAACCGGGGACTTCTCGTACAGGTTGCCGTATGAATCCTTCATAGCATATTTGTTTACCCATACAGATGCTGCCAACTCATCCCCTTTAAAATATTTAACACTCTCTTTCAGAGCCTCTTGAAAGGTAATTTTCTTCATAATTATCCGCTATCTTATTGTGAATTTGAAACGCAAGTTAAAAAAACAAGAGGCCTACTTGTGGCCCCTTGTTTTAATAGTTATCAACAAGAAAATAACAACCCGCTACAACCTGTTGCGCAGTGCATCCTCCAGCAAAGGCAGAATGATTTCCTGCGATTCTGCAGTAAGCAGACGGTCCGTTACCTCGTGCACAAAGGCCTGCTGTTGCAGCAGCTGCGCCTCCTGCAGCGATATGCCTCGGGAGCGCATATAAAAGAGCTCGTCCTGGCTGAGACTCCCCACCGTTGCGCCGTGCGAGCACTGCACATCATCTGCATTGATAACCAGATGCGGCCTTGTATAGGCGCGCGCATCGGGAGAGATCAGCAAATTGTTGTTGGCCTGATAGGCCTTTGTCTTCTGCGCATCCTTAAGAACGGTTATGCGTCCCTGGAAGCGCGCTACGGAACTGCCGGACAATATCCCCTTGAAGAGCTGGTTGCTTAATGTATCTCCGTGGTTGTGGTTTACATTTACATTGGTGGAGAAGCGCTCTGTGCCACTTGTTATATAGACTCCACCCAGATGCGCCTCTGAATGAGGAGCATCAAAATCTATCTCATAATCATTCTCAATAAGAGAGCCCCCTACAGAGAAAGAGCCAAAATAGAGTGTGGAGTCACCCTCCAGATGAACCACAAGCTGCAACGAGGTCTCCTGCACCACATCCAGCCTTAAGAGAGCGCCTCTCTCCAACTTTACCTCCATTCTTGTCTTTGGAGCGCCCCTCTGCGCGCCCAACGCAGCCTCTGTGCCCAACTCGGACTTTGCGCCCAACTCAGACTTTGCGCCTAACTCGGACTTTGCGCCCAACTCAAAAAGGAGGTGCGCCTGCGACCCCGCCCCGCACAAAATCTCCACTCTTGTCTCTGCCGCACTGCACTCATCGGCGCCAGTACCAGAGCACTCTCCAGAGCACTCGCCGGCACCCGCACTGTCCGCAATAGCTGCACTATCCAGACGCAGCAGTTTCTCCTGCACCTCATTTTTGCCAAAAGCAATCCTGCAATGCCCCGCCGCAATATGTTCTATAAACTTCTTCTCCATTCTGCCAGCATTAAATACCTGCATTAAATACCTACACTAACTCCCTGCATTAAATCTCATTGCGGATGAGCCAGTCATAGCCTCTCTCCTCAACCTCCAGCGCAAGCTCCTTGCCCGCGCTCTTAATTATGCGCCCCTTGTAAAGCACGTGGATAAAATCGGGAACAATGTAATCCAAAAGCCTCTGGTAGTGCGTAATAACTATTGTGGAGGTCTCACTGCTCTTCAATTTGTTTACTCCCGATGCCACAATGCGCAGCGCATCCACATCCAGGCCGCTGTCTGTCTCGTCCAGAATTGCAAGCTTTGGGGCAAGCATAGCCATCTGAAAAATCTCGTTACGCTTCTTCTCTCCACCGGAGAAACCCACATTCACCCCTCTGGAAGCAAAGGCAGGGTCCATCTCCACAAGAGCCATCTTCTCCCTCATCATCTTAAGGTACTCGGCTGCCTTAAGCGGCTCCAGTCCCTTGGCCTTTCTGTGCTCATTTATGGCTGTCTTCATAAAGTTTGCTATGGTTACTCCCGGTATCTCTATAGGGTATTGGAAACTGAGGAAGAGCCCTGCCCAAGAGCGCTCCTCCGGAGAGAGCTCCAAAAAGTTCTGCCCCATAAAGGTTATGCTTCCCTCCGTTACCTCGTAGTTGGGATTTCCTGAGAGCACCGCAGAGAGCGTGCTCTTGCCCGCTCCGTTAGGCCCCATTACAGCGTGCACCTCGCCCTCCTGTATGGTAAGGTTTATGCCTTTAAGTATCTCTTTTCCATTTATCTGCGCATGCAGATTCTTTATATCTAAAAGTGTTGCCATACTATTCCTGTCCGTTACTTTTTATAAAGTTTGTACCAATTGAGCAGCGACACAACTCCGTTAATAAGGTAGAGGCCGCTTACAATAGGCATAAATATGTGTCCTACAGAGAGATGTAATATTATCTGGAAGATATTTACAAAGAGCCACGCTATCCAGCAATCCCACTTCTTAAGGGCAGAGAGGAATTGCGCTATAAGGATAAGCATTGTAAGGCAAGCATCCAGATATGGCACAGGGTCTGCAGGGAATGTTCCCGGGAACCACGCTGTTCCAAGCATCTTAAGCAGCCAGCCCCATACTCCGCCTAAGGCCAACACCGCCACTACGGCAAAAACCCTGCCTCTCCAGCCAAGCATCGAGACCTTAAGAGAGCCGTCGCTCTCAACCCTCTCCTCCTCTTTGGGATGGCTCCATCTATATTGTCCAAGAATATTTATTCCCAACGATATGGGCTGCAATATAAGGTTGGCATATAGGTTCTTGTTCCAAAAGAGCAGGAAGAGCGCCGCCGTATAGAGGTAGCCCACCCAAAAGTTGTATTTGTTGTTCCTGCCCGCCAAAAAGACACAGGTAAGACCCAGCAGAGACGAGAGCAGGTCTATAAGGAGCACCGGCCTATCTCCGCCCAATGTAAATAGTGTATAATTAATCCAATCCATTCTTTAAATGATTATTATTAACCCACAGAGCCCTCCAAAGAGACCTGCAGCAATTTCTGGGCCTCAACCGCAAACTCCATAGGCAGCTGATTGAGCACCTCTTTGGCATAGCCGTTTACAATAAGCCCCACAGCATCCTCCTCCTTTATTCCGCGCTGACGGCAGTAGAAGAGCTGGTCCTCTCCTATCTTGGATGTAGTGGCCTCGTGCTCCACAACAGCGCTCTGGTTCTGACTCTCTATATAAGGGAAGGTATGGGCGCCGCATTTGTCGCCAAGCAGCAGGCTGTCGCACTGCGAATGGTTTCTGGCATTCTCCGCTCCCGGCATAATCTTTACCAGACCCCTGTAACTGTTCTCGCTGTGACCTGCAGAGATACCCTTGCTTACAATGCGGCTGCGGGTATTCTTGCCAATATGAATCATCTTTGTTCCGGTATCGGCCTGCTGATAGTTGTTTGTTACAGCCACAGAGTAGAACTCGGAGAGGGAGTTGTCTCCCTTAAGTATTGTACTCGGATATTTCCAGGTAATGGCAGAACCTGTCTCCACCTGAGCCCAGAAGAGTTTGGAGTTCTCTCCCTTGCATATTCCTCTCTTGGTTACAAAGTTATATATGCCGCCTCTGCCCTCTTTGTCGCCAGGATACCAGTTCTGCACGGTAGAGTATTTAACCTCTGCATCCTTCATTACCACAATCTCCACAATTGCGGCGTGAAGCTGACTCTCGCTGCGCTGAGGAGCCGTACAGCCCTCCAGGTA
>SFUD01000096.1 GCA_004561775.1 bacterium
ATTGTGGCTAAGTATTATTATACTTTTGGCAGAATGGCCTCTATTATTAAGAGTGACAAGCTTCTGCAGCAGGCTATAGAGAAGTTTTAGTCTGTATGACGCTCCATATCTCTCTCTTGGCCGAAATTGTAAGGTAGAGCCCTCTTGCAAAGAGGTGTGCCATATATGCCGCAAAGAGAGCATCCAGGCCACATATTGGTTTTAGTGAGTAGTATGTAAGGAAGAAGGCCGCTACCGCCCAAAGCATAGAGTTGCGTATGGAGGCGGTGGCGGTTGCGCCTATATATATGCCGTCCCAAGTGAAGGCGGCGCAACTTAAGGCAGGCATTATCCAGAGCCAGGGCAGGTAGTTGGAGGCTGCCTCAATCACCTCCTGTTGCGAGGTGAGGAATCTTAGCATTGCGCCCCCTCCTGCCACATAGAGAAGGGTGGAGAGAAGGGAGACATATAGCCCCCAAAGGAAGACAAGCCGAACCGCTTTGCGCAGATTGTCGCTCTCTCTTGCGCCTATGAATCTGCCGGAGAGCGCCTCGCCGGCGTATGCAAATCCATCTGCAAAATAGGAGTAGAGCATCATAATCTTCATCATTATGGTGCCTATTGCCAGCGGAATCTCTCCGTAGCCGGTGGAGATGGAGGTAAAGCCGGCGTAAATGAGCAGAAAGCAGATGGAGCGCAGAAAGAGATTGCCGTTTACTGCAAAGAATCTGCGGAAGGCCTTCAGTTGCAGAGCCTCTCTTATTCTAAAGTCCGCAAAGAGGCTGCGGTAGTGTCTTGCAGTAAAGAAGAGCGCCAGCAGGAGTCCGCTGTATTGGGCGATGAGGGTACTGAGCGCTATGCCTTTAATGCCCATTGTGCCATAGAGGGAGAACCATACGCAAGTTGCTATATTAACTCCATTTATTGTAATATCTACCGCCATAGGCCTCACAGCATTCTGCATACCTATAAAAAAGCCCTTGAAGGCAAAGTTGCCAAGTGTTGCAGGGGCGGCCCATATTCTTATAAAGAAATAGTCCCGCGCAAGTTGCTCAACCTCTGGAGAACTCTCTACAAGGGCAAAGGCGCCCTCTACATATATCCATTGTATTGCCCAGATTATGAGGGAGATTACAAGTGCGGTGAAGAGCCCCTGCACCAAGACTCTGGTGGCTGTGCGGAAATCGCCGCTGCCGTATGCCTGCGCCACCATACCGGAGGTGCCAACCCGCAAAAAGCCCAGATTCCAGTAGAGCAGGTCAAAGAGCATTGTAGCAATGGCAATGCCGCCAATCATTGCGGTATCTCCTATATGACCTGCCACTGCAAGGTCCACCAGCCCCACCAGCGGAACGGTTATATTGGCAAAGATATTGGGTATGGCAAGCCGGAGAACGCTCCTGTTATTTACGGTACTTTTCATCTTCGTCCAGCATTCCAAGGTAGGAATCGTATCTCTCCCACGCAATCTCGCCGGCCTCCACAGCGGCCTTTACTGCGCAGCCGGGCTCGTGGGTATGCGTGCAGGGGGTAAAGCGGCAACCGGATTCTATGCGCAGCATCTCCGGAAAGTAGTTGCTCAGCTCCAGAGGATTTACATTTACCAGACCAAAGCCGCGTATGCCAGGGGAATCCACCACAAAACCGCCGCTTGAGAGGCGGTGCATCTCATAAAAAGTGGTGGTGTGCTTGCCCTGCAGATGGGCATCGGAGATCTCCTGCACCTTAAGCTTAAGAGAGGGGTCGAGCGATATTATAATAGAACTCTTGCCTACTCCCGATTGACCGGAGAAGAGGCAGACCCTCCCTTTGCAATCCTCCCTCAGCCACTCTGCAGAGGCTGGGTCCAGCGCGCTCATACGTACCACCCGATAGCCTGCGGCAGAATATATCTCCTCATATCGGGAGACTCTCTCAAGCTGCTCCTCCGTGTAGAGGTCCATCTTGTTGATTATTATTGTTACAGGCACCTGATAGGCCTGGCAGGTTACCAGAAACCTGTCTATAAACTGCTGCTTAATCTCTGGGAAGTCTATGGTAATTACAAGATAGGCCATATCTATGTTGGCAGCAATTATGTGGGATTGTCTGCTAAGGTTGGTTGCCCTGCGAATAATGCAGTTGCGCCTTGGCAATACCCCTGTAATGGTGGCATAACCGCCTGCAGGGTCCTCCTTATACTCTACAATATCCCCTACGGCAAGCGGATTGGTGCTCTTCTGCTCCTCTATTCTTAGCTTGCCCCTTATTACGGCAGCAAATGGCCTCCACTCCGGCAGAGGGGAGAGCAGGTAATGGCTGCCTGTGTGCTTTACAACTGTTGCTTGATTATTCAATACGGTCTCTCTTTATGGTGCGAATATACAAAAATGCGCAAAATAAACTATATTTGTAAATTAAAGTTATTTCTTATGTACACGCTGGAACAGTTGTCTGATTTAGTAGGGGGTGCAGTTGCCCAGCTACAGTTTCCCAAGGAGCCCAGTAACCTCTATGCTCCGCTCTCCTATATGCTCTCCATAGGAGGCAAGAGGCTTCGTCCTCTTATGTGCCTTGCAGCCTATACCCTCTTTGCGGAGAGGGAGGAGGAGATAGATGAGAGGATACTTGCCCCTGCTATGGCGCTTGAGGTATTCCATAGTTTTACCCTTATCCACGACGATATTATGGATAAGGCGGATATAAGGCGTGGCGTACCTACCGTATATAAAAAATGGGACAGCAATATTGCCATACTCTCCGGAGATGCAATGTCTATTGAGGCCTATAAACTTATTGCAAAAGCCCCTGCAGAGAGACTGCCGGCCGTGCTGGAACTCTTCTCCCGCACAGCGTCGCAGGTTTGCGAAGGGCAGCAGTACGATATGGATTTTGAGGAGATGGAGAGAATCTCTATGGAGGATTACATAAAGATGATAGGGCTTAAGACAGCTGTGCTGCTTGCCTGCTCTGCAAAGATAGGCGCCATAATAGGCGGGGCGGATGAGCGCAACGCAAACCTTATCTACGATTTTGGTTACAAGCTTGGCCTTGCCTTTCAGATTCAGGACGACTATCTGGATACCTTTGGCAACAGCGCCACCTTTGGCAAAAACATAGGCGGAGACATTACAAACAACAAGAAGACCTGGCTGCTCATAGAGTCGCTGAACAGACTCCGCAAGAGAGGCTTTGAAGAGGACCTTAAGGAGATGTACTCCCTCTTGGGGCTGGGTGCCGGCTTTGCGCAGGAAAAAATCTCCGGAATAAGCGCTCTCTATGAGCGCTCCGGCGCAAGAGAGGAGGCAGAGAGGGTTATAACCCATTACTACAAAGAGGCAATAAAGGCAATTGAGGAGATAGATATTCCCGATGAGCGCAAAGGGCCTATGATGCTTCTGGCAGAGAAGATGGTTAAGAGGAATAAATAATTTTTAAAACTAAGCGATATGAATTTTACAGAGAAGGCAAATGGTATCTTTCAGCAATCTATTGCAGATTACCACAAGACGGATAACGTGGATGCGCCAATCAATAATCCTTATGAATTCAGGAGTATAGAGTATTTCCTCTATCTTAAGAATTGGATTGATACAGTGCAGTGGCATCTGGAGGATATAATAAGAGACCCTAACATAGACCCTGTGGCTGCCCTTGCACTCAAGAGGCGCATAGACAAATCCAATCAGGAGAGAACAGACCTTGTGGAGATGATAGACAGTTATTGGCTGGATATGTACAAGGATGTAAAGGTTGCCGAAGATGCTACCATAAATACAGAGAGTCCTGCTTGGGCAATAGACCGTCTCTCAATACTTGCGCTTAAGATTTATCATATGCAGGCAGAGGTAGAGCGCAACGATGCAGATGAGGAGCATAAGGCAAAATGTAAGGCAAAGCTGGATGTCTTGCTGGCACAGCGTACAGACCTCTCTTCTGCAATAGACCAACTCCTTGCAGATATTGAGGCAGGCCGCAAGTATATGAAGGTTTACAAGCAGATGAAGATGTACAACGACCCTGCCCTGAACCCTGTGCTCTACGCTTCAAAATGACAAAACATATAGTTATAATAAGACTCTCCGCATTGGGTGATGTGGCTATTGCCGCTCCCCTTGTGAGAGCCTATGCGGAGGCCAATCCAAAGGTTACCTTCACAATGGTCTCCCAGCCCAAGATGGAATCTCTCTTCGGAGGGATTCCAAACTTGCATTTTATGCCCTATGCAAAGAGTAAGAACGATATTGTAAAGAGCATAAAGTTTGCAGGCTCCATTGCGAGCCTAAAGCCAACAGCGGTTGCGGATATACACAATGTGCTCCGCAGCAAGCTTATGAGATTGCGCCTCTCCCTATCGGGAATAGAGTCTCACTCTTTGG
>SFUD01000097.1 GCA_004561775.1 bacterium
CGTTGTGGAGTCCCAACCATTTACCCTCCGCACAATCTCTCCATCTGCAATTGCGGTGAGTTTGTCCATCTCCTCTATTCTTGCATCGTACAGACCGCATATAGTGAATCGTCTGTTTGTGAGGTAGTCCGCATCGCTCTCTCCATCATTTACAAAGAGGGCATTTATTCTCTCTCCGCAGCTAAAGTTCATAAGGGAGGCTGTACGTTTGGAGATGAGTATCTCGTCCGACCCCTTGGCGGGCATTCTCCCCTCTGTAAGGTGCGAGGCAAAGAAGGTGGTGTCATAACCCTCTCCCATTCCCTTTATTACAACGCCCTGTATGGAGCTTTTGCCTTTTAGGATAGCGTTGCGGTAGAGAACCGGAGATATGGATGCAATCTCCTCAGCGCTCTCTCCAAAGCTGAGGGAGTGTATGGGGGTGCGCCAGTCTGTAATGTCGGCATACCTGGCGCATATCTCTATATCTCCCCGGTATCCGCTTATCTTCTCCCTAATCTCCCATTTGAAGCCCCCTGTTATGGCTATTGCAAGGGTTACAACAAAGAGGCTTATTGCCACAGAGGTTGTAGCAATAAGGTTGCTGGAGGAGGCTTGCCCCTTGCGGTCCAGAGAGAGACGTTGCGCTATTTTTATTATAAAGCCCATAAAGATGGAGACAAAGATAAAAAATTATTATCTTTGCAGAGAATTATTGCGGTAATAGCTCAGTTGGTAGAGCATCAGCTTCCCAAGCTGAGGGTCGCGGGTTCGAATCCCGTTTACCGCTCCAATCTTTAAAAGACTCTTTCAATCCCTTTTCTATTTCTATGGAGGTTATTGCAAGTTTTCAAGTGGACCATTCAAATCTTAAGCCGGGGATTTATCTCTCCAGAAGGGACGAAGCCGGCAATGGTGTGATTATCTCAACTTTTGACATCCGTATGACGGCTCCAAACCACGAGCCTGCCATAGATGTGGCTGCTCTGCATACAATAGAGCACCTTGTTGCAACTTTTCTGCGCAACCACCCTTTGTGGAAGGAGCGCATTGTCTATTGGGGGCCTATGGGCTGCCTTACGGGCAACTATCTTATTGTGAAGGGGGAGTATGAGCCAACCGTCATAAGGGACCTTATGATAGAGGCCTTTGAGTTTGTTGCCTCTTATGAGGGAGAGGTTCCGGGCACAACAGCCGCCACCTGCGGCAACTATCTTATGCATAACCTCCCTATGGCGCGTTGGGAGGCCGCCAGATATCTCAAACGTCTTAAAGAGGAGTTCTGCTGCGATTATCCGGGCATTGTTCGCCCCGTGGATGACTCCGGAAATTCTTTCTTTGACGCCTAGCGCTTTCCAAAGATTCCCTTTCTGTTCTTCTGAATTTTGCGCAGGGAGTTGGAGGCCTGTACTAGCGCCTCATCTCTTGCAAGGTATCTTATTGCTATGAAGAGCAGAATGGCTGCAATTATCGGGAAGAGACAATATATGGTGAAATACTCGCCCGGCTGCCTGCCTAGGAAGACCCATACAAGCCATCCCTGATATGCCAGAAGCAGTATTATGTTGTATGTGCAGCATCTTATCTGCAGCACCCTGCTTGTAAAGAGCAGGAAGGTGAAGAGGCTTACTGCAAGCGATCCTATTGTGAGCGCAAGAAATGGGGTGTAGTCTGTAAATTGTACTGCTATACGCTCTCCGCTGGCAGGGTCCAGCACATACATAAAATGTTTGAAGAGGAGTGTGATTATAAGGATGGTTGCACTTAATATGTAGAGTGTCTGCACTCTCTGAAGCATATATATCTTCTTTGCTGCCATTGGTATTATTCTTGTAGTCGTTTATTATTTTATAACAGGATGACAAAAGTAATAAAATTTGTTAACTTTAGTCCCTATTTTTATATGTTGTATTTAATTTGATATAGTTATGAGTAAGATTGGAGCATCGGAACTTATTATAAACCCGGACGGATCTGTATTTCACCTGCACCTTAAGCCGGAGGATATTGCGGATGATATTTTGCTTGTGGGCGACCCGGGCAGAGTGGAACTTATCTCCTCTTTTTTTGATACAAAGGAGTTTGTGAAGAGTTCCAGGGAGTTTGTTACCTGCACAGGCAGTTACAAAGGAAAGAGAATTACGGCTCTCTCTACGGGAATCGGTACGGATAACATAGATATTGTTGTTACGGAGTTGGATGCGCTTGCCAATGTGGATTTTGCCACAAGGGAGGTTAAGGAGAAGAAGCGCTCGCTGAGGCTTCTGCGCATAGGAACCTGCGGCGGCGTTCAGCCTGACGTTCCGCTGGGCTCTTATATCTTCAGCCGCCGTTCTATAGGTATGGATGGCCTTCTTAACTGGTATGCGGATAGGGATAAGTATTCTCAGAAGGATGTGGAGCAGAGCTTTATTAAGCATATGGGCTGGAATGAGTATCTTCCGGTGCCTTATGTTGCAAATGCGGATGATGCTCTCTACCGCCTCTTTGAGGATGTTGTGGTGCCGGGCATAACAATCTCTGCTTCTGGCTTCTATGGTCCTCAGGGCAGAGTTTTGCGGATGGGTCTTGCTATTCCCGATTTTATTGAGAAGCTGGCCTCCTTCCGCTTTGGCAATGAGCGTATTACCAATATAGAGATGGAGGGCTCTGCGCTTGCGGGCCTTGGTGGGGCGCTTGGCCACAGGGCCGGCACTGTCTGCCTGCTTATTGCGGACAGAAATCATAAGGAGAGTAATCCCGATTATAAACCATTGATGAATAATCTTGTTAAGATTGTGCTTGACAGGTTTTCTAAAACGGAATAGTATATTTTAACTCATTTAATTGGCAGTATTATGAATAGTTTGGGAAAATATATTTTGGCGGCTGCTGTAGTCTTGGGTTGCAGCTTTGTGTTGTGTGTGAAGAATTTTAAGGCTTACGACCGCACGGTTAGCGTCAAGGGCCTCTGCGAGAGGGAGGTGAAGGCTACAAATGTAATTTGGCCTATCAGTTACTCTGTGTTGGGGAATGATCTTACCAATATGTATGAGGAGATAGATAGAAAGAATGCGCAGATTATAGATTTCCTTAAGAAGAATGGTATTGAGGATTCAGAAATCTCCATTGCTCCTCCAACTATGAACGACCGCAATGCCAACCAGTATTCGGAGAATAAGAGTCCTTACAGATATAATGCTACTCCTGTTATTACTGTCTCTTCAGACAAGGTGGACCTTGTGAGGAGTTGTATCAACAGACAGATTGAGCTGCTGAAGTTGGGCATTATGATGGAGAGCGAGCAGTATTATGGCAGCAAGCAGGTTATCTATGGCTATAATGCTCTTAATGAGATTAAGCCGGAGATGATAGAGGAGGCTACCAAGAATGCCAGAGCTGCGGCCGAGAAGTTTGCAAAGGACTCAAAGAGCAGGATAGGCAAGATCAAATATGCCAATCAGGGGGTCTTCTCGGTTACAGACAGAGATTCCAATACTCCGCATATCAAGATTGTGAGGGTGGTTACAAGCGTGGAGTACTATCTCAAATAGTCACGCCCCAATTGTTTTTTATCTCGTCCATAACAAATGTGCTCTCTATTGAGCCCAAGCTCTCTATTGTGCCAAGCACATTCAGGATAAACGCCCTTCCTTATAAGGCCTATAGAGCACGGCGTGGATGTGGTTGTCCACTCGGCTACAAAATTTATCGGAGGCCACGGCAGCAGTCTTGGAGGAGTGATTGTAGATGGCGGCAAATTTGATTGGAAGGCTTATCCCGACAAGTTCCCTACTCTGGCTAAACCGGATCCTAACTACCACGGTGGCATCTTTGCCGATTTGGCAGGAGCGGCAGCCTTTGTTACAAGAGTGCGCGCCGTAGTGCTCAGAGACCAGGGCGCAACCATCTCTCCATTCAACGCCTTTATCTTGTTGCAAGGCTTGGAGACACTCTCGCTCCGAGTAGAGAGGCACGTCTCAAATGCGCTTAAGGTAGTGGATTTTCTGACCAAGCATCCTAAAGTGGCAAAGGTAAACCACCCATCCCTTCCGACGCACCCTGATAATGCGCTGTACAAGAAATACTTCCCTAATGGAGCAGGCAGCATCTTCACCTTTGAGATAAAAGGAGATTTGGAGAAGACTTGGAAGTTCATAGACTCATTGGAGATCTTCTCGCTTCTTGCAAACGTGGCAGATGTGAAGAGCCTTGTGATTCATCCATATACAACCACTCATTCGCAGATGTCTCCCGATGAGCTTGCAGCGCAGCACATAACTCCAACAACGGTGAGACTCAGCATAGGAACAGAGCATATAGAGGATATAATCTACGACCTGTGCCCCCATGGCAGTACTATGCGCAGTTCACTGCCGCACCATGCACCACACCTCTTCGCAGAAGGACCTGCGGTCTGGCTGGCAATCTGGCGCAATGGCAGCTGCGTGGAAGAGGTTGCTTACTGACGAATGTTATTCTACTTTTTCAAGTACGCAATCTTCAGGCACAGTCCAGAAGTCGCCAGGGATCTCTTCGTCATCGATTACGACAAAACAACCTCCTTTAGGAATAATGTGCCACTTCATCTTCCATTTACTATTCTCCTGATAGGCGTGAAGGTATGAGCAATCTTCTCCAAATTCAGTTGATCCAGCATCTCTATTCTTATTACCACGATCTCTAAATACAATGTCAACATATTCAAAACATTTCCCATAAAAACCAATGATAGATGGATTTCTTGAGTTAACAAAGTTTTCATCATTGAATTCATTGGTGATATA
>SFUD01000098.1 GCA_004561775.1 bacterium
AGGAGGCTCAGAACAGGCCTTCCGGAGGAGGGCGAGTATGCCTATATGGCAAGCCGAGAGGCCTTTGAGATGGCAGGAATCACAGATGAATACCTGCTGGAGAACGAGGTGGGCTGTATCTTTGGAAACGACTCCACCGCTGCCCCTGTAATTGAGGCCGCCAAGATAATGGAGCAGAAGCACGACTCCGCCCTTCTTGGCTCCGGCTACATCTTCCAGTCTATGAACTCCACCGTAACAATGAACCTCAGCACAATATTCCACCTGCGTGGCGTAAACTTTACCATAAGCGCCGCCTGCGCAAGCGGAAGCCACTCAATAGGGTTGGGCTATATGATGATAAAGCAGGGAATGCAGGAGATGGTGCTCTGCGGAGGCGCGCAGGAGGTAAATATGTACTCAATGGCAACATTTGATGCGCTAGGAGCCTTCTCTAAACGGATGGATAATCCTCAGAGAGCCTCCCGACCATTTGACCGCAATAGGGACGGGCTTGTCCCAAGCGGCGGAGGAGCTGCGCTGGTGCTTGAGAGCTATGAGCACGCTGTAAAGAGAGGCGCAACCATCCTCTGCGAAGTTACCGGCTACGGCTTCTCCAGCAACGGCGGAGGAATCTCCCAGCCAAGCGACCTGGGCAGCGCTACGGCAATGCGCAGAGCGCTTGAGGATGCCCGCCTTACTCCCGATGAGATAGACTACATAAACGCC
The DNA here is from genome assembly GCA_004561775.1 of bacterium. Lineage (GTDB taxonomy): Bacteria > Bacteroidota > Bacteroidia > Bacteroidales > UBA932 > Egerieousia. The sequence continues at coordinate 709 of SFUD01000098.1, forward strand.
CACGCCACCTCAACCCCACAGGGAGATATGTACGAGGCAAAGGCGCTCAAGAGCCTCTTTGGCGGCAAGAGGGCATATATAAGCAGCACAAAGGGAATGACAGGCCACGAGTGTTGGATGGCCGGCGCCAGCGAGATTGTCTACAGCATAATAATGATGCTTGGCAACTTTGTGGCTCCCAACATAAACTTTGAGAATCCCGACGAGTATTCGGAGGGGCTCAACATTGTAGCCTCCACAAAGGAGGCAAAGCTGGAGAGGATTCTTAGCAATGCCTTTGGCTTTGGCGGCACCAACAGCGCCCTTGTAATAGAAAGACTGAAATAATTAACTCAATAATTGTTATATCTATGAAAAGATTAATTCCTACTCTTATTGCAACACTATTTGCAATTTCTGCAATTCTGCCTGCCTATGCAAGCGGCCCTACAGTAATACGCGGCAATAAGGCAATTTACAAAGAGTCCGGCAAGACCTGCCTGATAAAGTATGACACATCGGAGATGATGATAGAGGAGAAGAGCAGTGAGGAGTACATTAAAGAGCATGGCGGAGAGCCATTCAGACTGGAACTTGAGGGAGTCTTTGCAGAGTCCAAAGAGCACTTTGCAGAGAAGTGGAACAAGCTTGTTGGAGATGGCCTTAAGATGGTTACAAACTCCTCTGCCAACGCAGATTACATTATGACAATCAAATTCACCTCCTTAAACCTTGGAAGCGCCGCTCTGGCAGTTACAATAGGTTTTGGAGCAGGCGGAAGCTACTTCTACGGCACAGTGGATGTAAAGAATGCCTCCGGCGAGGAGTCCCTCTACGTTACTGTTGCAAAGCAGACTGGCAGAAGCAAGACAAAGGCGCTTAAGAGAATGAACTCCCTTATGGAGTGCTTTGCAGACGACCTTCTTAAAGTCCTTAAGAAATAGTCTATATGAATCTCTTTCCTGCTCTTGAGAGAGCTTACACAAAGGAGAGCCTCTCCGCACGGGAGGCCCAGAGAATGGCGGAGTATATTGCCTGGGCGCCGCTCATCTTCCAGACAGCCAGGGTAATGGTAAAGTCCGGCATTCTGCAGCTTATACGCGATAGTGCGGAGGGCCTTACCGCAGGGGAGATTGCAGAGTCCAGCGGCTACTCCATATATGCTGTAAAGGTGCTCACAGAGGCCTCACTCAGCGCAGGAATCATACTTGTTGATAAGGAGAGCAGCCGTTTTACCATAAGCAAGACGGGATGGTTTCTGCTTACAGATGAGGCTACCCGCGTAAATATGGATTTCAACCACAGCGTAAACTACAGGGGAATGTACCATCTGGAGGAGGCGCTTAAAGAGGGGAGACCTGCCGGCCTGAAGAGCCTTGGAGATTGGCCTACAATCTATCAGGGGCTCTCACAGCTTCCTCCCGATGCGCAGCGCGACTGGTTTGCATTTGACCACTTCTACAGCGACCACTCCTTCTCCAGCGCGCTTAAGCTCATCTTCTCCAAGAAGTGCTCCAGAATTATGGATGTGGGCGGCAACACAGGCCGCTTTGCACTGAAGTGCACAGAGTACAACCCTGATGTAAAGGTAACTGTTGTGGACCTTCCCGGGCAGATAGAGATGATGAAGAGAGCAATATCGGGAAGCGTAGGAGAGAGCAGGATAGAGGCCTTCCCTGCAGACCTGCTCAAGAGCGGCAGCAAGCTTCCGCAAGGGGAGTGGGATGCAATATGGATGAGCCAGTTCCTGGACTGCTTCTCCATAGAGGAGATTGCCTCCATACTCTCAAAGGCCAAGGAGGTTATGGGCAGCAAGAGCACCCTCTACATTATGGAGACCTTCTGGGACAGGCAGAAGTATGAGCCTGCATCGCTCTGTCTTACAATGACAAGCCTCTACTTTACCGTTATGGCTAACGGAAACAGCAAGATGTACCACTCGGATGATTTTCTCTCTGTAATAGAGAGTGTTGGGCTTAAGGTTGCAGCCATTCACGACGGACTTGGCCACGGACACTCCATTATGGAGGTTACACTATAAACTATGAATTAACCTATATAACCTATATTATTTATGACACGCGCAGAGATAGAAGAGAGAGTAAAGGAGTTCCTTATAGAGGATTTGGAGATAGAGCCGGAGAAGATCTCCCCGGAGGCCAACCTTAAGGAGGACCTGGAGATAGACAGCCTTGATTTTGTGGATATTGTAGTGATTGTGGAGAAGAAGTTCGGCTTTAAAATCAAGCCTGAGGAGATGAGCGGTGTAACCACCCTCAAGGGCTTTTGCGACTACATAGAGAGCAAGGTAAACCAGTAAGATATGAAGAGGGAATGGCAGGGTTCCACAGATGGCTCCGGATGGATGCAGAGGCAACTGATAAATTGCTTCCGCTTCCTTAACATACGCATCTACTACATTGCCGTGGCACTTGTGGTTCCCTTCTATATGCTCTTTGGAAGCGGCTTCAAACCCTCCTACAGCTATTTCAGAAGAAGATTGGGCAAGAGCGCTCCCGCAGCATTGTGGCTCTGCTACAAGAATCACCTGCTCTTTGGAATGGTTATGATAGACCGCTTTGCAGCCTATGCCGGCAAGGAGTTCACCATAACTGTAGAGGGGCAGGAGCTCTTTGACAGGTTGGAGGAGTCTCCCGATGCCTTTGTTATACTTAGTTCGCATATGGGCTGCTATGAGATTGGAGGCTACAGGCTTAAAAGCAGCAGAAAGAGGCACTGGGCGCTGGTATATGCAGGTGAGACAGCAACCATTATGGAGAACCGCAGAAGGCAGTTTGCAAGAACAGGTGTGGAGATGATTCCGCTAAGGGAGGATATGGGACACCTCTTTGAGATAAACAATGCCATTGTGAATGGCGATATTGTGAGTATGCCTGCAGACCGCCTCCACGGCTCTGAGAAGTCTGTTGAGTGCGCTCTTTTGGGCGCCAAGGCAGAACTGCCCGCCGGGCCCTTTACGGTTATTGCCCAACGCTCCCTGAATGCCCTTGCCATCTTTGTAATGAAGGTTGGAGTCTATGACTACAGACTCTATGTAAAGAGCCTCCCCAATCCGGATGAGGGCCTTCCGCGCAGAGAGAGGCTGCGCATACTTGCAGAGGGGTATGCAGGGTGCATAGAGCAGATATTGGCAGAGTACCCTTGCCAGTGGTTCAATTTTTACAATTATTGGAAGAGTTAGAGTATGATTCCGCCATTTGAAGAGATAGATATAAAGAGCCTGCTCCCGCAGCAGCCGCCATTTGTAATGGTGGACGCTCTGTTGGATTATTCGGAAGAGCAGACCGTAACTGCACTTAAAGTACAGGAAGAGAACATCTTCTGCAGCAACGGCACCCTCTCCGCAAGCGGAATGATGGAGAATATTGCCCAGACCTGCGCTGCCCGTCTGGGATACATAAACAAATACATACTTAAGAACAACCGTATCCTGGTGGGCTACATAGGGGCCATAAACAACCTTACAATCTTAAGGGAGCCCCGCGTAGGAGAGGTTATTGTAACCACCGTGCAGGTATTGGAGCA
>SFUD01000099.1 GCA_004561775.1 bacterium
AAGGAGAATGGTGCTCTTAAGGTGCGCGGTACGGACTATATGGGGCTTGTCTTTTTCCGGGACCTCTTCAATTCCCTTAAGCTTAATATGAGGGAGTATACCTTTGAGGAGCACGATGAGGTTGTGGCCTATTCGCTCTCCATCCCATTTGCCTCTACGCTGGTCTTTGGCTCCATTATGAAGCATCAGGATGTTCCGGGAACAACCTTCAAGAAACATCTGGCAATTGCCCGCGGACTCTTGAGCGAGGATGATTATCTGCTTACTGAGATTCTCTTCAATCCTAATACCAACGGACAGCTGCAGAAGATTATAGATAAACTTTCATATCTTAAATCTATTGTAGAGAGAAGAGATAGCGCAGAGATGAAGCAGTTCCTTGATGGAGTGAGGGAGAGAGTGAAATAACCCTATTTTTTTGTATCTTTGTCTCTCCGGCCTTTGCCGGGGAGATTTTTTTATTTTTTAGAGGTCTTATATGTTACGGCTCACAAGCAAAATTCTGCTCTTCCCATACTATGCTCTTCTTAAGATGAGGCACTTTTTTTATGATAGAGGTATAATAAAGTCCTCATCCTACCCGGTGCCTGTTGTCTCTGTAGGCAATGTGGCTGTGGGCGGCACGGGAAAGACACCTCATTGCGAAATGATTATAAGGGAACTGCAGAAGAGGTGCAGAGTGGCGCTTCTCTCAAGAGGCTACGGCAGGGCTACAAAGGGCTTCCGCTATGTGGAGCCTCAGGATGACTATACCCTCTGCGGAGACGAGCCGCTGCAGATTAAGCGGAAGTTTCCCGATACTACAGTGGCCGTATGCGAGCGGAGGTGCGCCGGCGTAGAGAGGCTTATGCGGGAGGTGGCTCCGGAGCTTATTCTCTTGGACGATGCTCTGCAGCACCGCAAGATAAGACCATTGCGCTCAATTGTGCTCATAAACTACAACAATCCTCCCTATAAAGATAACCTCCTCCCGATAGGCAGACTGAGGGACCTCCCGGAGCGCATCTACAGCGCAGATGCAGTTATTGTAACCAATCTCCCCTTCAGGGCAGATATAGAGGAGGATTCCGATTCGCTCTCTATGCGGGATTATGCAGAGACTCTTGAGATGGAGTGGAGAGAGCGGCTTAAACTGCCGGAGAGGATAGCAATCTATTTCTCTATAGTGAAATATCTGGAGCCGGAACCGCTCTTCCCGGAGTGCTGCGATATGAGATACAAATATTCCAAGGCTGCCTTTCTCTTTACGGCAATTGCAGACGACAGGGCAATATACCAATATGCCAAGTTGCATTACACCGTTGTGGGAAGGGAGAAGTTTGCGGATCATAAGAATTTCTCCGCATCCAATCTGGCAAAACTCAACAGGGCTGCGGCGCAGCATCCTCTGGCATCTCTGCTTACTACGGAGAAGGATGCGCAGCGCATCCTATCGGTAAGATGCAGCAAGGTTCTCTCGGCGGAGGTTAAGAGCAGGCTCTTCTACCTTCCTATCAAAGTGGAGATTATTCATAATAAGGAGAGACTCTTTGAGGATCTGGCCTCTCTGCTCCCCAACGCTCGTTAATATAGTCTAAAAGGTTGATTACCTCTGCCGGGCTATTCTCTGTAACAAGCTTGAGACGGGTCTCTTTAAAATCGGGAAGACCTTTGAAATAGCAGCTGAGGTGGCGGCGCATCTCAAGCACCCCCACGCGCTCTCCCTTAAGCTCCACGCTCTTTGCAAAATGGCGCTTTGCAAGGCTCACCTTCTCCGATACGCTCAGCGGTTCCATCTGGGTGCCATGCTGCAGGTAGTGCTTTATCTCCTTGAATATCCAAGGTCTGCCAAATGAGGCGCGCCCTATCATTATTCCATCCACCCCGTACCTCTCAAATGCCTCCTTTGCCTTGAACGCATCCGTAATGTCTCCGTTGCCAATGATTGGTATCTTCATTCGGGGGTTGCTCTTCACCTCCCCTATGAGGCTCCAGTCTGCCTCTCCCTTGTACATCTGGCAGCGGGTGCGCCCGTGTATGGTAAGCGCGGCAATTCCAACATCCTGCAGCCTCTCTGCAAGTTCTACTATAATCTTGGAGTGCTCGTCCCAGCCCAGTCTGGTCTTTACGGTTACAGGCAGTTTTACAGCCTCCACTATCATTTTGGTTATCTCCACCATCTTCTCCGGGTAGCGCATCATTCCGGAGCCTGCGCCTCTGCCGGCAATCTTGCTTACAGGACAGCCGAAGTTTATATCTATAAGGTCTGCGCCTGCGCCTCCGGCAAGCTCTGCGGCCCTCTCTGCCATCTGCGCGGCCTCCACCATTGCCTCCGGGATGTTGCCGTAAATCTGTATGCCTATAGGTTTCTCGTAGGGGTAGGTGACAAATTTTGCCAACGCCTTGCGGCAATCCCTTATGAGACCGTCGGAGGAGACAAACTCCGTGTACATCATATCTGCGCCAAACTCCTTGCATATATAGCGGAAGGAGGCGTCTGTCACATCCTCCATAGGTGCAAGCAGCAGCGGATATTTGCCTAATTGAATGTTGCCTATCTTCATAATTCAGGCTTCAAAGGTAGAAAATAAAAACTTTTGTGGCTTCAAATATTTTTACTAACTTTGCAGCCCCTTGTGAAATAGGGAAATCGCAACAAAATAAGTATTAACCAAAAAACTAAAAGACAGTGGATTATCAAAGTTACAAAACAGTGTCTGCAAACGCACAAACCGTTGCAAAAGAATGGGTTGTGATTGATGCTACTGATCAGGTGCTTGGCAGACTTGCTTCAAGAGTGGCTCTTGTGCTCAGAGGCAAGAACAAGGCCAACTACACCCCGCACGTGGATTGTGGTGACAATGTCATTGTAATCAACGCAGAGAAGGTGAAACTGACCGGTAAGAAATTGACAGACAAAGTGTACGTTCGTTACACAGGTTATCCTGGTGGTCAGCGTTTTGCTACTCCTAAAGAGTTGCTCCAGCGCAAGCCATTGGCAGTTATTGAGGGAGCGGTAAAAGGTATGCTTCCTAAGAACAGACTTGGTGCAGAGTTGTTCCGCAACCTTCACGTATATGCAGGTTCAGAGCATCCTCATCAGGCTCAGCAACCAAAAGTTATTAACTTAAACGAGATTTAGAGCATGGAAATAATTAACGCCCTTGGAAGACGTAAATCAGCAGTTGCTCGCGTTTTCGTGAATGCAGGTAAAGGCAATATTACAGTAAATGGTAAGAGCGTCAAGGAGTATTTCTGCGACGATACTCTTGTATTTATTGTAAATCAGCCTCTTATGCTTACCAACACTCAGGCCGAGTTTGATATTCAGGCAAACTTGGACGGAGGCGGAGTAAGAGGTCAGGCCGAGGCTCTCAGACTTGGTATTGCACGCGCATTGTGCAAGATTGATTCAGAGGCTTACCGTCACATCCTTAAGACAAACGGTCTTCTCACACGTGACGCACGTGTAGTTGAGAGAAAGAAACCGGGTCAGCCAGGTGCACGCAGACGCTTCCAGTTCAGTAAACGTTAGTATTACAGAGTGCTGATTTTATGTACGGCAACGGTTTAAAATCGGGAGACTTATAATTAACTGCTTCGGGTTTGCCCTGCCGCGGAAAATTTCAGGATCGGCCTTAGCGCCGCTACCGGGAATTGATATAAAGAGTTAAAAAAACAAATTAAAAAGCAAAACAATGCCAAGAACAAATTTCCAAGAACTGCTTGATGCCGGTTCACACTTCGGACATATGAAGAGAAAATGGAATCCTAAGATGGCTCCTTACATCTTTATGGAGAAGAATGGAATCCATATTGTAGACCTGCACAAGACCGTTATAAAAATAGATGAGGCTGCAAACGTTATGAAACAGCTTGCGCATGCGGGCAGAAAGATTTTGTTTGTAGCAACAAAGAAACAGGCTAAAGAGATTGTTGCCGAGAAGGCAAAATCTGTAAATATGCCATACGTTACAGAGAGATGGCCTGGTGGAATGTTGACAAACTTCCCTACTATCAGAAAGGCTGTCAAGAAGATGAATACCATTGATAAAATGATTTCTGATGGTACATTTGATTCTCTTGCAAAACGTGAGAAACTTCAGATTACACGCCAGAGAGCAAAACTTGAGAAGAACCTGGGTTCTATTGCAGACCTTA
>SFUD01000100.1 GCA_004561775.1 bacterium
GACTGGTCTGTGTACTCCCTGCTGCGAATTCTCCCCTCTACATATATTTGGGTGCCTTTGTGTATAAATCTCTCAGCTACATCTGCCAAAGACCTCCAGCAGATGACAGTGTGCCACTCCGTTATCTCTTGAGTGTTGCCGTTTTTGTCTTTAAACCTCTCCGAAGTAGCCAGACCTATTGTGGCTACAGAGGCGCCGGACTCCAAATGTCTTACATCCGGCTCGCGCCCTACATTTCCGATTAACAATACTTTATTCAGTGACATAACAACATAATTTTACATCGTAAAGGTACGCTTTATATTCTTAAAATCAGCAATTTTTGTCAACAAAAAATCAACAACCTTAAAAGAGCTCTCTCATAGCCTTGGCATCGGGAGTAAGAGAGGTAAAGAGTTTGAAAGCGGGGATTGCCTGGTTGATAAGCCACTCCAACCCGCCTATGTATCTGTATGGCGCCTCTGTTGCAGGAGAGATGCTGTAGTTAGGATGAGCGTAGTTGGCCTCCAGCAGAATCTTTGAGAGCAGCATATTGGGCTGCAGCTCCTCTATTGGCATCATAAGCGCATATACCACCACTTTTGCTCTCTCTATGGCAGGCGCTATCTCCTTAAGTTCTATGCAATTGACTCCAATCTTGCTGCAGAAGGGGGCAACCTTTGCAGGGGTGCGGTTTGCAAGGGTGGTCTGCATTCCCAGATCTGAGAGGGCCAGGGCGGCAGCCTTTCCGGCACCGCCTCCTCCAATCACTAATGCCTCCCCCTTAAGGTTGGTGAGGCGCTCTGCAATGGTGTTGTAAACTCCGTAATAGTCTGTGTTGTAGGAGTAGAGCCCATCGGGACGATTAATTACCACATTTGCGGCACCAAGAAGAGTGGAGACCCTGTCGGGGTGCGCAACATAGCTCATTACCTCCTCTTTGAAGGGGCTTGTTACATTTATGCCGCTGTAGCCCTCATTGGAAAAGCGCTCCATTGCGGCGGCGCAACTCTCTGCCTCTATGAGGTCGTATCGGAACTCCTCTATGCAATCTCCCTGCAGGTGGTAGCCGGCAGAGAAGAGCGCAGGGCTCTTGGAGTGCGCTATGGGATTGCCTATAAGACCAAACTTTTTCATATCTCTCTTATTTGCGGGATTCTCCATTCTGGCGCTGGCGCAGGGCCTCGTAGCAGAGCACTGCTGCGGAGACGGAGACATTAAGAGAATCCATCTGGCCAAGCATAGGAATCTTTATCTTTGCTGTGGAGATCTCTCTCCAGTAGTTTGTAAGCCCCTCTGCCTCGCTTCCCATTACGATGGCTGTAGGAAGGGTCATGTCAATGTTGTAGTAGTAGCTGGAATCCTGCAGCTGTGCTGTAAGAATCTGGAACCCCCTTTCAAGCAGCCACTCTCCAGCCTCTCTGCTGGTGCAGGAGATTACTCTCTGGGTAAAGAGAGAGCCCAGGCTGGCGCGGATAAGATTGGGGTTGAAGAGGTCGCATCGGGAGTTGCATAATATTAGCGCATCTGTGCCGCAGGCATCTGCTGTTCTTAGCATTGCGCCAATGTTGCCCGGCTTCTCTATGCCTTCGCATACAAGTATGAGCGGCGCTCGCCCCTCTGCGGTTAAGGCAGATTTTGCTGAAGATTCTGCGGCAGATGTGCCATAGAGCGCTTGGGAGAGCTCCTGCAGTGTAAGGTTGCGCTGACGCACTACTGCAAGCACCCCCTCTGTGCCCTCTCTGTAGGCAACTTTGGCATAGGCGGCGTTGGAGAGAGAGAATACTTTGGGCCTGTATGGGAGCCTCTGCAGAGTGGCTGCAAGTTGCGGCAACCTCTCCATCTCTGCGCCGGCAATCTCCGGAGCAAAATAGAGTGCCTCTGCAATGTAGTTGTTGCAAAGGCAGGCTGTTACCTCCCTTACACCCTCTACCACAAAGAGATTGGAGCTGTGGCGCTCTCTGGCCTTCTCCATAAGCGCCACAATCTGCTTAATCTTAGGGTTTTGGGTAGATGTAATCTCCTCCGTCTGCATAATTGCTAGTGTTGCAGTGCTTTAGGTTGTTACAACTTCTCCGGGCGCATCTGCGGGAAGAAGAGCACATCCTGGATGGTGGTCTCGCCTGTCATAAACATTGTGAGCCTGTCTATTCCCATTCCTAATCCCGATGTAGGAGGCATTCCATACTCCAGCGCGCGCACAAAGTCCATATCTATGTACATAGCCTCATCATCTCCCTTGCTCTTAAGTTTTGCCTGCTCCTCAAAGCGCTCCAGCTGGTCTATAGGGTCGTTCAGCTCGCTGTAGGCATTTGCCAGCTCCTTGCCGCATACAAAGAGCTCGAATCGCTCTGTAAGGTCAGGGTTGCTCCTGTGGCGCTTTGTAAGAGGAGACATACAGACAGGATAGTCTGTAATAAAGGTTGGCTGAATTAGGTTCTTCTCGCAATACTCACCAAAGATGGCATCTATGAGCTTGCCCTTGCCAAACTCCGGACGCACCTCCACATTAAGTTCCTTGCAGGTCTTGCGGAGTTGCTCCTCATCCATTCCCGATACATCTACGCCGGCATACTCCTTAATTGCATCCAGAATAGGGAGCCTGCGATATTTTCCGCCAAAATCTACGCTGTTGCCATTTATATTTACAGTTGTGGTGCCATTTACCGCCATAGAGACCCTCTCCAGCATCTTCTCCACAAAGTCCATCATCCAGTTGTAGTCCTTATAGGCAACATAAATCTCCATACAGGTAAACTCCGGGTTGTGGGTCTTGTCCATACCCTCGTTGCGGAAATCCTTGGCAAATTCATAAACCCCGTTGAAGCCGCCCACAATAAGTCTCTTAAGGTAGAGCTCATTTGCAATACGCAGATAGAGAGGAATATCCAAAGTGTTGTGATGGGTTATGAAGGGGCGTGCGGCCGCTCCGCCAGGAATGCTCTGCAGGATAGGTGTCTCTACCTCCAGGCAGCCCGCCTGATTAAAGTAGTCGCGCATTGTGGCAATAATCTTTGCCCTCTTTACAAAGGTATCCTTTACGTGAGGGTTTATGATAAGGTCCACATATCTCTGACGATAGCGGAACTCCGGGTCTGTCACTGCATCAAATACCTGATTCTCCTTCTCTTTAACGATAGGAAGCACTCTGAGCGATTTGCAGAGCACGGTAAGTTCTTTGGCGTGAATGGACTTTTGGCCGGTCTGTGTTACAAAGGCATAGCCCTTTATTCCCACAATGTCGCCTATATCCAGCAGTTTCTTGAAGACAGTGTTGTAAAGAGTCTTGTCTTCTCCCGGGCAAAGTTCATCCCTCTTAAGGTAAACCTGAACCTTGCCAAACTGGTCCTGAATCTCCATAAAGGCGGCTGCTCCCATAATTCTGCGGCTCATTATTCTGCCGGCAATGCTTACGTTGGAGAACTCTCCGGCCAGTTTGTCGGGTGTTAGAGGATTCTCCGGATCAGGCTGAGGCATAGGCTCAAACTTCTCTGTAATATCTGTGCTCTTTACCGTAACATCGTATAGTGCGGCAGGATATGGATTAATGCCAAGTTTGGCAAACTCATCCAACGTCTTGCGCCTATTCAATTCCTGCTCGTTAAAATTCTGTTCCATTTCTCTATAATATGTTAATATTTTCTGCTGATAATTCCAATAAACTGCAAAGATAGCATTTTTATTCGTGCAAAAATAGAATTGCAATCTCCGCGGAAAAATATTATTTTTGCGTGTTATGGAGGTAAAGAACGACGATAAGAGATGGATTATTAAGGAGCACGGAGATCAGCTTCTTGTAAGAAGGCTCTCCAAAGATTTGGGGATAGATTCTGTGCTGGCAAACCTGTTGGTGCAGAGGGGAATAACAACAGCAATGGAGGCAAAGGAGTTCTTTCATCCAGATCTCTCAAAACTCAACGACCCCTTCCTTATGGAGCAGATGCACATTGCGGTGGAGCGTCTTCACGCGGCAATAGAGAATGGAGAGGGAATACTTATCTACGGAGATTATGATGTGGACGGCACTACTGCAGTGGCGCTCTTCTACTCCTTTGTAAGCCGTTTTACAAAGAGGGTGGACTACTATATTCCAGACAGATATGAAGAGGGGTACGGCATCTCCTACAAGGGCGTGGACTATGCGCT
>SFUD01000101.1 GCA_004561775.1 bacterium
TATCGGGAAAACAGGTGGAGTGAACAATAATGGCGCAGTTGCAGAGATGTGCGAAATGGAGTATTGTATAGAGCCGCCTGGCCTCCCGCGATATATGGGAAACCATACGAAGTCTCTTTAAAATAAGTAAAGAGATGGCAGCTTGCACTATGAGCAAGAGAATAAGGAGGGCCACAGAGAGAAGTATTTAATCAGACATTGAAGAGGAAGTGCATAATATCACCATCCTGCACGGTATAATCCTTTCCTTCTGTTGCAAGTTTGCCGGCATTTCTGCAACCAGCCTCCGACCCATATTTTATGTAGTCTTCATATTTTATCACCTCTGCTCTGATGAATCCCTTCTCAAAATCGGAATGGATTACACCTGCAGCCTGAGGCGCCTTGTCGCCCTTGTTATATGTCCAGGCACGCACCTCCATTGGACCCGCTGTAAAGAAGGTCTCCAGATTGAGCAGGGCATAGGCGCTGCGGATGAGCCTCTCTACTCCCGATTTTTCCAGCCCTATTTCATTAAGGAACATTGCGCGCTCTTCATAGCTCTCCAGCTCCGCTATCTCCGATTCTATCTTTGCTGCAAGAATAAGTATCTGCGCATCCTCATTCTTTACAGCCTCCCTAACTCTCTCCACATATTGATTCCCCTCTTTGGCGCTAGCCTCATCTACATTGCAGAGATAGAGAACGGGCTTGTTTGTAAGCAGAAAGAGCCCCTTTGCAAGCCTTATCTCATCCGGGGTATCCAGATGCACCTCTCTTGCAGAGCGTCCCTGCAGAAGCACCTCCCTGTATTTTACAAGAAGGTCGTAGAGTTTGCGGGCCTCTTTATCTCCGCCGGTCTGCGCCTGTTTCTGCACCTTGCTTATGCGGCTCTCTATAGTCTCCAGGTCTTTCAGCTGCAGCTCCGTATCAATTATCTCCTTATCCCTAACAGGGTCCACACTGCCATCTACGTGCACAACATTAGGGTCGTCAAAGCAGCGGAGCACATGAATGATGGCATCTGTCTCCCTGATGTTGGCCAAAAACTGGTTGCCCAAACCCTCACCTTTGCTGGCCCCCTTCACAAGGCCTGCAATATCCACAATCTCTACCGTGGCAGGAACAATTCTGCCCGGGTGCACAATATCTGCAAGAGGTTGAAGCCTCTCGTCCGGAACATTTGTGGAGCCTATGTTCGGTTCTATTGTGCAGAAGGGAAAATTGGCGGCCTGCGCCTTACCGGAACTTATACAATTAAAAAGTGTGGACTTGCCAACATTCGGCAGCCCAACAATTCCACATTTTAGCGACATAAAAGGGTTACAATATAAACGTTTATCAGTGCTGCAAAGTTAGTCAAATTATGCAAAAAATAGTTAACTTGCCTCTCAATAAACCCTCAATAAGTAGTTATTATGAAAGAAATAGGTCTCTTTCTTGTGCTTGCCTGTTTTTGGAACTTGGAGAATTATTACCATCCCTCGGACGACCCCCAAACTGCAGATGAGGATTTTACCCCGGCCGGGAGTTATCATTGGACCTATAGCCGTTTTAACAAAAAGCGTGACGACATTGCCAAAACCATTCTCTCCATAAGAGATTACTATGGCTCCTATCCCGCTCTTATAGGCTTTGCAGAGGTAGAGAACAGGCAGGTCTTGCGGGAGTTGGTGGAGAAAACCCCTTTGGCAGCCCTGGAGTATGAGGTAATTCACAGGGATTCTCCCGATAGACGCGGCATAGATGTGGGAATGCTCTACCGCAAGGCAGATTTCCGGCCTTTGGCAGTAAAGAGCATACCGCTAAAGGTGCATCTGCAAGAGAGGGACTCCATTCTGGCAACAAGAACAATTCTATATGTAAAGGGCATTCTCTACGGCAAAGATAGCATTCATCTCTTCATTAATCATTGGCCCTCTAAGCGCGGAGGTGGAGAGGTTGCAAACCGTAATAGGATGATTGCCTCCAATACTCTTAAGCATTATGTTGATTCTCTGCTCTTTATTGATAAAAATGCAAAGATATTGGCTATGGGAGACCTTAACGATGGTGTAGAATCGGAAGCAGTCTCCAATATAGATAATCTCATCAACCTTGCCAAGAGTGGGGCAGAGAGTGTAGGAGCAAAGGGAAGTTACAAATATAAAGAGAGCTGGGAGTTGATAGACCACCTTATGGTTTCTCCTCAAATGGTGGCAGGCAAGCTTAAACCGCAGATGCGCATCTTCTCCGGCAAATTGTTGGTGGAAGATAGTATATATTTGGGAATGAAGCCATTAAGAACCTATAGCGGGCCGCGATATTTAGGAGGTGTAAGCGACCATCTGCCTCTCCTTTTGGTTTATCCGCAAGGCCAGTAGGGCCTATATTGCTCCTGTTATTGTATATGGAGTAATAAATTATTACATTTGCAATCTATAGTATAGCGTATGAAAGAGTATCTTACCTTAATGAAGAAGATCCTGGACGAGGGGGTAAGCAAAGAGGACCGTACCGGTACAGGCACAACAAGCCTCTTTGGTTATCAGATGCGCTTCAATCTTAATGAAGGCTTTCCTCTCCTTACCACCAAAAAGGTGCATCTTAAGTCTATAATATATGAACTTCTCTGGTTTTTGCGCGGAGATAGCAATATAAAGTATCTTAAAGAGCACGGTGTCTCCATCTGGGACGAGTGGGCAGATGCAGATGGCAACCTTGGCCCGGTGTATGGCGCCCAGTGGCGTCATTGGAGATGCGAGGATGGAACGGAGATAGACCAGATAGCCAACCTTATGAATCAGCTAAGAAACAATCCGGACTCCAGACGTCTGATTGTCTCTGCCTGGAATGTGGCACAGGTGGATAAGATGGCTCTCCCGCCCTGCCACTCCCTCTTTCAGTTTTATGTGGTAAACAACAAGCTCTCCTGCCAGTTGTATCAGAGGAGCGCAGACCTCTTCCTTGGCGTTCCCTTCAACATTGCTTCATACGCTCTGCTTACAATGATGATTGCCAAGGTGTGCGGGTTTGAGTTGGGTGACTTTGTGCATACCTTTGGAGATGTGCATATCTACAATAACCATAGGGAGCAGGTGGCTCTGCAGCTTACAAGAGAGCCAAGGGAGTTGCCAAAGATGATAATACACGGCAATCAGAGAGATATTTTTGATTTTAAATACGAAGATTTTGAGTTGGTTGGATATAATCCCTATCCGGCCATCAAGGCACCGGTGGCAGTATAACCCTTTATTATAATGATCTCCATAATTGTGGCTGTAGCGGCCAATAATGCAATAGGGAGGGGCAACCGCCTCTTGTGGCATCTCTCCCAAGACCTTAAATATTTTAAAGAGGTGACAACAGGTCACCCGGTTGTAATGGGCAGGAAGACCTATGAATCCATAGGGCGTCCCTTGCCGGGCAGGCGCAATATTGTGCTGACAAGAAGCGGCAAGCTGGAGAATGTGCAGATAAAGAACCCGGCTACAACCACGCTGGAGGCTATATCGGGAATAGAGGAGTTTTTAAAATTGGCGCAAGAGGCGCCCCAGGAGGAGTTCTTTATTTTGGGTGGCGGAGAACTCTACAGAACTATGCTCCCGTACGCAGATAAATTATATATAACACATATAGAGGCAACCGTAGAGGATGCGGATACTTTTTTCCCGCAGATAGAGCCTGAGATTTGGAGTTTGGAGAGGTGCAGCCAGCGCTACAGCGACCAAGAGAATAATCTGGAGTTCCGTTTTGCCCTTTATACCAGAAAATAGATTATGGAAAAGAGAGGTTCGTTTGGCAGCAAGTTTGGAGTATTGGCTGCCTTGGCAGGGTCTGCTGTAGGTTTAGGTAATATGTGGCGCTTCCCATACCTTATGGGCACAAATGGCGGAGCGGCATTTGTCTTTATCTATCTCTTTATGGTGCTGGTGCTCTGCATTCCAATTATGTATACGGAGTTTGTGATAGGCAGGCGCAGCGGCAAAAACTCTTTTGGCGCCTTCAGGGTGCTCAATTATGGCAAGGGATGGTCTGTAATAGGAGTCATAAGCGTCTTGTGCTCCATCTTTATCTTAGGTTTCTATACCGTTGTGGGCGGGTGGATAATAGACTATATAGTAAAATCTGCAGAGATATGTGTGGGAGTGGATATTGCCCA
>SFUD01000102.1 GCA_004561775.1 bacterium
TGAGAAGGCTAAAGAGCAGCAGCCTGTTACGCAGGAGGAGCTGCAGATGGTTTGGCTTGCGCTGGCAGAGGAGCAGAAGCCAAATCTTAGGAGCGCTATGATTCAGTCTCCGGCCACTCTGCAGGAGGATGGCACAACCATTCTCTTTATGGTATCCAATGGCTCTCAGAAGGATTGGATTATGGCAAAAATGCATACCTACCTCTCAGATACCTTAAGGGAGCGGTTGCACAACAGTCAGATTACTTTAGATGTGGATGTAAGGAAGTTGGAGGAGTTGCCAAAGACCCCTTATATGCCGGAGGAGAGGGCCAAGCATATTATTCAAAACAACCCGGAGGCGCGTGAACTTGTTAAAGATTTGGATTTGGAGATAAAATAGAATAGAGAGATAATGCGTTTACATTGTTCAGAAATAGTTAAGAAGTACGGCAGCAGGACTGTAGTAAAAGGGGTCTCCATAGAGGCTAATCAAGGAGAGATTGTAGGTCTGCTTGGACCTAACGGAGCGGGCAAGACCACCAGTTTCTATATGATAACCGGTCTGATTAAGCCGGATGGGGGCAAGATTTTTCTGGACGACGAGGATATTACCTCTCTCCCAATGTACCGCAGGGCGCAAAAGGGTGTAGGCTACCTTGCCCAGGAGGCCTCTGTCTTCAGAAAACTTACCGTGGAGCAGAATATAATGTCTGTTATGGAGATATCGGACCTTCCTAAAGAGGTTAGGGAGGAGAGGCTGGAGAGGCTCATAAGCGAGTTCAGCCTGCAGAAGGTTCGCAAAAGCTACGGAATTCAGCTCTCCGGCGGCGAGAGACGAAGATGCGAAATTGCCCGCGCACTTGCTCTGGACCCAAAATTTATTCTGCTGGATGAGCCTTTTGCCGGTGTGGACCCTATTGCAGTGGAAGATATCCAGCACATAATTGCCAGGCTAAAGACCAAAAACATTGGCGTAATCATAACAGACCACAATGTGCACGAGACCCTTGCCATTACAGACAGGGCCTATCTGCTCTACGAGGGAAGCATTCTTGTAAGCGGCACCGCAGAGGAGCTTGCCAATAATCCCGATGTGCGCAAGAAATACCTTGGTCAGAACTTTGAGTTGCGCAAGGCTGTGCTCCACCCGCGCGACTAGAAGCACCACACTGCCCGCAAAGCCGGGGTGCTGTCGGGAAGCTAAAGAACATTCAGGAGGGACTCCACGTGCCGGCTAGTCCTAAGGCTGTCCAGACGGAAGCGGTAACTCTGCATTGTGGCAGAGAAGTTCTCCATATTCTCCTTTGAGATTGGCTCCACAGAGGGACTCTCCATCTTGAGAGGGTCTATAGGCGTGCCATTCTTATAGACTCTGAAATCCAGATGCGGCCCGGTAGAGAGGCCTGTGCTACCCACATAGCCTATAACCTCGCCCTGCTTTACACGGCTCCCCTTTGCAAGCCCCTTGGCATAGCCGCTAAGGTGCATATAGGAGGTGGTATAGATGGAGTTGTGCCTTATTTTTATGGTGTTTCCTCCTCCTCCCGACCATCCCTTAAAGATTACCACGCCATCTCCTATTGTCATTACAGGAGTGCCCTTAGGGGCAGCATAATCCACGCCGGTATGGGGACGGACAATCTTAAGGACAGGATGTTTGCGGCTGTAGGTGAATCTGGAGGTTATTCTGAAAAAGTTGAGAGGAGCCTTAAGGAAGGCCTTGCGCAGGCTCTCCCCCTTCTCGTTCCAATAGAGGCTGCTCTTCTCTCCATCCTTGTAGTTTACAGCATAATAGGTCTTGCCGGCGTGATTAAACTCCGCATACCAGATATTTCCTATATCTACCGTCTCTCCCTCAAAGAGCAACTCGTCGTAGAGGGCTGTGAAGGAGTCTCCCTTCTGCAGGGAGAAGAAGTCTATGGCCCAGGCATATATGTCGGAAATCTTAAGCGCCAGCAGGGGTGAGACTCCCGCCTTCTGAAGGTCGTTCCAAAGAGAGCTCTCTATGGTTACCGTAGCATACCTCTGCTGCAGGGAGCGCTCCTCCACTACACTCTTCACATAGAGCGAGTCTGCAAGAGAGAAGAGAACGTGCGTATAGGTATCTACATCGTAGATAAAGTAGAGCAGCCTCCCGCCTTCGCTCTCATAGAGGGCTTCATAACTGTTGCCAGACCTTATCTTGCGTGGGTCGAAGATCCCATCGGCTGCGGCAATTACAGCAGAGTGCCGCTCTGCAGGCAAGCCCAACCTGGTGAGAATTCCGCCAAATGTTTCACCGTTCTTAATCTTTCCTATAACCGAGTACAGTTCCTCGTGTTCTATTCCAAAGAGGCTCTCTCTCTCCTTACTGCTCTGCTCTGCTTCTGCTGTGGCGGCATTCTCTCCATTTACACCCCCATCTTTGCAGCCGCAAAGGGCAAGCGCAGATAATATCAATACAATTGCTAACCTTTTCATTGTGGCAAAATTAGCCATATTTTTTAATAGAATTAAGGGCTGTTGATAAATAAGTGGAAAAAATTGTAAATAATTGGAAATTTGTGTAAAAGATTATCTATTTTTGTATTGGATATACTATGCACTATTATGGCAACTTTTATAGGAGAATATAGGGTAAAGATAGATGACAAAGGGAGGGTTATCCTTCCTGCTCAGATTAAATATCTCTTCCCGGAGGGTCAGACTATAAGGTTTGTGATAAAGAGAGACATCTACCAAAAGTGCCTTAAGGTCTTCACATACAGCCAATGGGAAGAGGAGTCGGCCAAGGTGCTCTCGCGGCTGAATCTCTACAACCGCAAGCATGCGGAGTTCTGGAGAGAGTATATGAGAGACCGCGCCATTGTGGAGCCGGAGGGCAAACTGGGCAGGATGAGCATCCCAAAACAGATGCTTCAGGGCATAGCTGCAGAGCGCGAGATAATCTTTGCAGGGTGCGACCACTTTATGGAGATTTGGGCAAAGGAGATATACGAGGCAGCCAGAATGGATAACAGCGAGTTTACCGCACTTGCAGAGGAGTTGTTAGGTTAAAGGGGTTATATGGAGGCGTATCACATACCTGTATTGTTGGAGGAGAGCATCTCCGCGCTGGAGATTAAAGAGGATGGCACATACATAGATGCCACCTTTGGCGGAGGAGGGCACAGCCGCGAGATTCTCAGAAGGCTTGGCAAGAGGGGGAGGCTCATCTCTTTTGACCGCGATGCGGACGCCATTGCAAATGCCCCGGAGGATGAGAGACATATACTGGTACACAACAATTTCCGTTTTGTGAGAAATTTTGTGGAGTATCTTGGCATAGGTGAGGTTGACGGCATACTTGCAGACCTTGGGGTCTCCTCCCACCAGTTTGACACATCGGAGAGGGGATTCTCATTCAGGTTTGATACAGAACTTGATATGCGAATGAACAGAGCTACCTCCATAAGCGCAAAGGAGATTGTAAACAACCGCACTGCAGAGGAGCTTGCAGGAATCTTCTCCCTTTACGGAGAGGTGCAGAAGAGCAGAGCGGCTGCAAAGATGATTTGTGACGCACGCGCCAAGAGCCCCATAAGCAGCACTGCAGAACTTAATGCAGCTCTCTCCAGGCTCTATAATCCCAACACAGAACACAAGTTTCTGGCACAGATATATCAGGCGCTGAGAATAGAGGTAAATGCAGAGATGAGGGCGCTGGAGGATTTCCTTATGGGTTGCGGGCCAATACTCAAGAGCGGAGGCAGATTGAGCATAATAACATATCACTCTCTGGAGGACAGGATGGTGAAGAACTATATGAAGAGCGGCAACACCTCCGGAAATGTAGAGAAGGACCTTTACGGCAACAACCTCAGCTGTTATAAGATAATAACCGGCAAACCTATTCTCCCAACAGAGGAGGAGATTAGCGGCAACACAAGAAGCAGGAGCGCAAAACTTAGGGTTGCCCAAAAGAGATAAAAAAGAAACAAAATATATCTATGGAAACTAACAAAACCATGAATGAAAGCATTCAAAGCCAAAAGTCGACAAGCATACTTATTGGCTATGTGTTGGTCCTCGCCGCCATGTTCGTTGCGTTCGAATACACGCAGCGTGAAATCAAGGTAGTGGAGGAAGAGAAAATTTACGATTTCAGGATGGAGGAAG
>SFUD01000103.1 GCA_004561775.1 bacterium
AGCTATGGAGCGTGACCAGTTTGTCGGGGCCTACGCCAGTCTTGGTCTAACCCTCAACGGCATCCTTACCGCCCTGCTTACTCCTACTGTTATAGAACTTATAGGATGACATACCTTTATGCGTTTAACCTCTTTTCTGGAGAGTAAAGGTTACTCGTTATTGGAGATGGCTACATCTGTACATTCGTCCAGGTAGTCAACGAGTTGGTCTATGTGGTTGTCTTTTTTGGCTTTAATGGAGAGGATAACATCAAAGGCTTTTCCGCCTGTTATGACCCTCTCTTTGAATTCGTAAGAGTAGAGTTCAATGGAATTCTTCTTGAATTGATCCATAACTCTCTTGAGGCTCTCCCTCGAGGGAGCGGTGAATGAGATTGTCATGATTGTAGTGCCGGTGCGTGGCATCAAGAGGATAAGCAGTTCCAATCCAAGAAGTGTGAGCGCTGTGGTTACTGCAGCTATGATGTAGAGGCCTGTGCCGCAAGCAAGTCCTATGGCTGCTGTTACCCATAGACCTGCAGCTGTGGTGAGTCCGCGCACTTTGTTCTTTTGGAATATTATTGTTCCTGCGCCAAGGAAGCCTATTCCCGATACTACTTGTGCTGCTACTCTGGAGGAGTCTTTGAGCCCCTCAATGAACCCATATTGTGAGACTACACAGAAGAGAGCGCTGCCGAGCGCAACCAGGAAATGCGTACGGAAACCGGCATCTTTGGATCTTAGCTCGCGCTCAAGTCCAATTATTCCTCCAAGGAGGAGGGCTGCAAGAAGCCTCAGAGATATCTCCAAAACTGTAGTCATATAAAAATCAAGTGCGTTTAATATACTCCAAAATGTCATTCCCGCAGATAATTGTCTCTCCGTTAGGGATGATTGTCTGGTGGTTGCGTTTTATGAGGATGACCAGATCTGTATTCTCCTGCGCATATTGGCGGATGCTTTTACCAACCCACCTGCTCATTGCTGAAGGAGGGCTGGGAAAACATCTCATCCACCAGGTCTGCCTCTTTTGTAACAGGCCCGTTTATGAAGGAGATTATCTCTCCGCGCTCATTCTCCATTACAAAGAAATGTGTGGGGTAGGTCTCAATTCTCCATTTGAAGGATTCCATAGGGGCTGCCTCTGCGGCAGGAAAACAGATTGCCTCCAGGTTTGTTACGGCAGCAAGGTCATTGATAGTTACTTCTCTTATCTTCATATTTGCAATAACTTCTTATCTGCAAAGATAACAAATTATGGCTGTTGGCTAAAAATAAATCTTAGTGCCAAAGGTGAACCTTCTGCCGGCGCCCCAATAGCCTCGGAATGTCTCCAGAGTATGGTCTGCCCCGTCGTTTCCGCGCTCTATGTAGAGCTTGTCAAAGAGATTCTCTCCAATTGCATAGAGACTTACCTTTACTCCGCAGATATTGCCATTCCACCAAAGAGAGCCTCCAAAGAGGTGATAAGAGGGGTATTGGTAGGGAGCTGCGGTGTCGTTGGGATTATTTCTTGTAGAGGGGTCGAAATATGCGTAGATTCTGTCGTTAAACTTCCAGTCAAGTCCAAAGATAAAGCCTGCAGGGAGGTTGAACTTAAGATTGGCTCCAAGTTGTGTCTGAGGAGCATCTGCTACAGGAAGGCCGTCGGAGTAGATGCTTACCTTCTGAATCTCCATATTTGTGTAGTTGTCGTAAATGATGCCCTCCACATTGTTGAGCCATCTCCACCTTCCCAAAGAGGCAAAGGTCTCCAGCTCTGCCACTCTTCCAAATTTCTGCTTAAGAGTTGCCTCCAGGCCTATATGCAGCGCATTAAGACCGGTAATCATATAGCGCACTGCCTCTGCATCCTCAGCCTTATATTTGTTGGACATAAGACTCTTGTTCTTCCAGTAGGCCGCATAGCCGGAGAGCTCCAATCCGCCGCCGCTCCAGACCTTGCGCCATCCTGCCTCTCCAAGCAGATTCTTCTCATTCTTTACCCCTTTCGTTATGCTGTTGTTTCCCGATGCAAACCATACGCTGCTGTATGGAAGCCTGCTGTACCAGCCCACATTGGCATAGAGCTTGTCTGCCTTGCTAAGGTGCAGCAGAATGCCTCCCTTAATGCTTCCGCCGGCGCCCTTTGCAGTGCTGCTATTTACATCCTCTCCAATGTAATTATATCTGTCCCAGCGCTGTATGGTGCTGCCAAAGAGCGATGCTCCAAAATTCAGGTTCACCCTCTCTCCCGAATACTCTGCAGAGAGATAGAGAGTTCCGTGCAGAATCTTCTTGCCGTTGTGGGTGCGCACATAATCTCCCTCCACCTTGTAAGGGTCTCTGCCGGCAAGCCCTGCAAGAGATTTTGAGGCATAATCTTCATACCAGTAGTCTGCTCCAAGAAGGTCTGTTATGCGCTCCTTCTCCCAGGTGCGGTAAATCTGCCCGTGCAGACCCCCTCCAATGCGCCATTTGGCAGAAATTTTATACTCTGCAGAGCTTATCAGACCTGCCTGGGTGTGCCCTGCCATATATTTGGTAATAATGTTCTGCGCAGAACCATCGGGATTACGGTTATTTGAAAGGGCGCTCTCCCAATCTATATGCCCCTCTTTGAGGTATGAGGAGAGGCTCTTGCCTTTGGTCTCGTTCCATCTTCCTCCTCCCGATGCAATAGCAAGGTAGAATGAGTTTTTCATCTCTACATTGGTGCCGCTCCAGATGTGCTGCAGGGTAAAATAGGGCTTGAAGTAGTTGTTAAGGCTAAGGTTGAAGGGCTTGCCATCTCTGTAGCCCCAGTTTTTGCTGTACTTTATGCCGTACTGCTCCACCTCTGCGGCAGAGAGCCTTGTAGACCTCTGCTCGTGCTCCTCCGGAGAGCCAAGCGCCGTAAAGAGCAGTGTGTGGTTGTTGCGGAAGCGCTTTGCTATGGAGAGCATATAGGCAAAGGAGTTTACCTTGGTGCACTCCACATAGCCATCTCCGCCCACATAAGAGGCCATAAGGTTAAAGGACCACCCGTTGCGCAGCTGGCCGCTGTTTATCTTAAGGTAGCCCTTGAAGGTCCCAAAGTGGGAGCCGTAGAGTCCTGCCTCTGCTTTGAAGCGCTCTGCGGGCGCATCTGTTATAATGTTTATTGAACCTCCCACAGAGCCGTCGGAGAGGAGGGAGGAGCCCACGCCCTTTTGAACCTGAATGGCATTTGTGGCATCTGCAAGGCCCATCCAATTGTTCCAGTACATACTGCCGGAGACAAGGCCGCTTATTGGAATGCCGTTGAGCATTACAGAGATATTCTCCTGCCCAAATCCGCGGATGTTAAGCTTTGCATCTCCATAACTGCCGGATTCGGAGGTGGCATAGAGCCCCGGTATGCCTTTGAGCATCTCCGGATAGGTTCTGGCCGCGCTCTGGAGTCTTATCTCCTCTGCAGTTATGGTCTTTAGTCTTAATGCTGTTCTGTTTGCAGGCGAGAAGTTGGCCTTTACCGTTATCTCCTCAAGGGAGAGGGTATCTGCAAACTCAATTGTAGGGTTCTCCTCTTTCTGAGGAGTTTGAAGGGCATCATAGGCGCACACTACCTGTGGCGCCAGAAGAATTGCGATGCCCATAAGAATAGTGCTAGTTCTCATAAAAAAATAAAACCTTAAACTGTTACTTATGGCATACAATTCAAGGCTTTATGTTACTTCTTTCATCCAGACTGTACTGTCGGTGCCGTAGTTTCAACGGCTCGTGCCATTTGGCTCGCGGACTTTACCGCCGATCGGGAATTTCACCCTGCCCTGAAGTTTATGCAGAGCAAATATAGTCTGAATATTCACAAGAGCAAATAACTTTATTGTTATTTCAGTTCTCTGTGGGTATATTCCGATATGCACCCCGGAAGGGTTATGGAGTAGTCCGGGTCTGTAAGCAGAGAGGAGGTTAGCAGCATATCTGCTGTGGTTCTGTTTGTTGCATAGGCTATGTTGTATAGCGATGCAAGGCGGCTGAGCGCAGAGACATCGTTCTGATGTCCCTGTGCTATAAGATTGTCGCAGAAGAAGATAAGCATATTAATCTTGCCCTCTGCAATCATTGCGCCTATCTGCTGGTCTCCTCCAAGCGGACCGGAGAGCAATCTCTTTACCTTTCCTT
>SFUD01000104.1 GCA_004561775.1 bacterium
TCCTTGATGCCAAACATATTGCCGTGGTCCGTTATTGCCAGAGCGGACTGGTTATACTTATCCGCCATCTTAAAGAGGCTCTTTATGCTGGACTCTCCATCCAGGATAGAGTAGTATGTATGTACGTGAAGATGAACAAAATCCATAAAACCCTACTCCTCTTTAGATCTACTCTTCTTGGAAACTCTCTCTTTAGAGGCGCTCTTTTTTGCCGCGCCCCTCTTGGCAGCGCCCTTTGCACTGCTGCCTGCAGAACTCTTTGCACTGCTGCCAGCAGAACTCTTTGCACTCCTCTTCTGCGGCGGAGTCCACACCAGAGAATAATCCAGCAACTTCTGCTCCAGATTGGTCCTCTCCACCTTTACCCTAACCTTGTCGCCCAGGGTAAAGACCTGCCTGGAGGACTTGCCGCGCAGGCAATAGCGCTTCTCGTCAAAGACAAAGTAGTCTCCCTTTATATCCCTCAAGGCAACCATACCCTCCACCTTTGTAGGCTCAATCTGCACATAGAGGCCCCACTCTGTTATTCCCGATATGGTACCGTCGTACTCCTTGCCCAACTTATCCTGCATAAACTCCACAGTCTTGTATTTGATGCTGGCCCTCTCCGCCTCTGTGGCAAGCTGCTCACGCGCCGACGCGTGCTGGCACATCTGCTCAAAGAGCTGCTTCTTCTCGCTCCTGCCCTTATCCATATAGCGCGCCAAAAGCCTGTGCACCATCATATCGGGATAACGCCTGATAGGCGATGTAAAATGGGTATAGTAGTCGAATCCAAGACCGTAGTGTCCCACATTATCTGTGCTGTACTCCGCCCTTGCCATAGAGCGCAGGGCAAGAATGGAGATTGCCGCATTCTCCGGCCTTCCCTTGCTCTCATCCATAAGAGTATTCAACTCCGTTGCAATCTCCCTTGGATTCTTGGAAGGGGTAAATTTATAGCCGAAGTTCTTAACAAAATCGCTCAAACTCTTTATCTTCTCTTCGTTTGGAGTCTCGTGGATACGGTAAACAAAGGTTGGCGCCTTGGACTTCAAAGACTTGGTTACATAATGGGCCACCTCTCTGTTTGCAAGGAGCATAAACTCCTCTATAAGCCAGTTGGCCTCCTTTGTAATCTTTTCCACCACATCCAAAGGCTTGCCGTTACTATCTACAATAACCTTCATCTCCGGCCGCTCAAAGGAGATGGAGCCCTCCGCAAACCTCTTTGCGCGCATAATGGAGGCCAATTTGTGCAGTTCAAGCACTGCCTGCCTCACCTCTGGCTGCACTGCCTGCCTAACCTCCTGTGGTGCCACCTCTGGCTGCACAACTGCTGGCTGGGGTGCCTGCTCAGCATCCGGCACCGCCTGCCCTGCGGCCGCTGCCTCAATTATCTCCTGCGCCTGCTCGTAAGAGAAGCGCTTGTTGGACTTTATGACCGTTCTGCCAAACCATCTCTTTATAACCTTTGCCTTTGCGTTCATCTCAAATACTGCAGAGAAGGTGAGCTTCTCCTCTCCCTCTCTTAAGGAGCAGAGGTTGTTGGAGAGAATCTCCGGCAGCATTGGCACGGTTCTGTCTACAAGATAGACAGAGGTGCCCCTCTCATACGCCTCCTTGTCCAAAATATCTCCCGGACGCACATAGTGGGTAACATCTGCAATGTGCACTCCCACCTCAAAATTGCCGCTCTCCAGAGTGCGGAAAGAGAGCGCATCGTCAAAATCCTTGGCATCTGCAGGGTCTATGGTAAAGGTGCAGATATCTCTGAAATCCCGCCTGCGCGCAATCTCATCGGGAGTAATCTCTACAGGAATTGTTGCAGCGGCGCGCTCAACAGCATCGGGAAACTTATAAGGAAGGCCATACTCTGCCAAAATGGCGTGCATCTCTGTATTGTTCTCTCCCGGCATACCCAGCACATCCACTATCTCTCCCCAAGGGGCATCATCTCTGCGCTCCCAGCGGTTTACAAGCACTGCCACCTTCTTCCCCTCATCCTCGCTCTGCACACTCTCCAAAGGAACCTGCACATCGTATGGCATTACCCTGCTCTCTATAATTACCCAGGCCTTGCCGCCAATAATCTGCAAAATGCCCACATATGGCTTTTTGGAGCGCTCTAGCACCCTTAACACCTCGCCCTCCGCAGAGCCTCCGCGCCCCTCTCTCTTTTTGGATGCAGAGACTCCCGATGCAGCCAGAATTGCCACTGTGTCTCCATTAAGCGCACCGCGCATCTTGCGCGCAGGAATGTAAATGTCATCCTCTCTGCCCTCTACCCTCACAAAGCCGTAGCCCTCTTTGGACATAAGCATCTGCCCAACCAGTTCCACTTTGGGGCTCTTTTTGCCGTGATTGCGGCTCAATGTGCCCTCGACCGCATTTCCTTTAGATTTTCTCTTCATATTTCATTCTCTATATCTCTACAAATATACTAACAATCTGACAAACCCCAAGGCATAATTTTTGCAGCAAAAGCGTCTGATTTTTTAGCAGTTTTATTCTATTTTATTTACAAAAACACGAGGAGATTATGAATAAGAGAGTCTTACTTATGATTCTGGACGGGTGGGGAATAGGAGACCTCACAAAAGCTAATGCAATATACACGGCGGGAGAGCCTAATATAGATAATCTTAAAGCGCACTATCCACATTCCCAGCTTTTGGCCTGCGGAGAGGCTGTAGGCCTGCCTGAGGGGCAGATGGGCAACTCGGAGGTAGGACACCTGAACATTGGTGCAGGCAGAGTGGTATATCAGGAC
Source organism: bacterium (assembly GCA_004561775.1). Classification (GTDB taxonomy): domain Bacteria; phylum Bacteroidota; class Bacteroidia; order Bacteroidales; family UBA932; genus Egerieousia. The sequence continues at coordinate 2,753 of SFUD01000104.1, forward strand.
CTTGTAAAGATAAACAAGGCCTGCAGGGAGAAGAGACTCCTGGAGAATAAGGAGGTAAAGGCCGTTTACGACTACGTGAAAGAGAGCGGCAAGAAGCTTCATTTTATGGGACTTCTCTCAAACGGAGGCGTGCACAGTTCCAACAAGCACCTCTACGCCTTTCTGGAGTTGGCAAAGGAGTATGGTCTGGAGAAGGTCTTTGTTCACTGCTTTATGGATGGCAGGGATACAGACCCCAAGAGCGGAAAGGGCTTCATAGAGGAGCTTCAGGCAGAGATGGCCAAGAGCACCGGCAAGATAGCCTCTGTAGTTGGACGATTCTACGCAATGGACAGAGACAAGAGATGGGAGCGCATAAAGGTAGCCTACGACCTTCTTGTAAAGGGAATCGGAGAGAAGTGCCTTAACCCTGCGGAGGCGGTTCAGAACTCTTACAACAATGGCGTGACAGACGAGTTTATTAAACCAATCTCTGTAGTTGACAATTGCGGATGCAACTGCACACCGCTTGAGCAGAGAGCGCAGATTGCCACAATAGAGGAGGGAGATGCAATAATCTTCATAAACTTCAGAAACGACCGCGCAAGAGAGATAACCCGCGTTCTTACCCAGGAGGAGATGCCGGAGATGGGAATGAAGACCATTCCTCTCTACTACTGCTGCCTTACTCCATACGACGACTCTTTCCGCGGAGTAAAGATTCTCTTTGACAAGGAGAATGTAACCAAGACTCTGGGCGAGGTGGTCTCAGATGCAGGCAAGAGACAGCTCCGCATAGCCGAGACTGAGAAATATGCACACGTAACCTTCTTCTTCTCCGGAGGCAGAGAGGAGCCTTTCCCTAACGAGGAGAGAATACTTGTAAACTCACCTAAAGTTGCAACCTACGACCTCCAGCCAGAGATGAGCGCGCCGGAGGTAGCCCAGAAACTTATGGAGGTGCTGGAGAGCCAAAGAGAGGATATGATAATTCTAAACTTTGCAAATGGCGATATGGTGGGTCATACAGGAGTCTATCCGGCTATCCAGAAAGCTGTTACCACCATAGACAATCTTGTTGGCAAAGTAGTTGAGTGCGCAAAGAAGAATGGCTATACCATACTTATCACAGCAGACCACGGCAATGCAGACAACGCCATCAACCCAGACGGCACACCAAACACCGCCCACTCGCTCAACCCTGTACCATTCATAGTGGTAGACGACCAGGTTAAGAGCGTCAAGGATGGCATCCTGGCAGACATTGCCCCAACCATTCTCAAACTGATGGGCATCCCACAACCATCCGAGATGACAGGCCAGCCGCTAATCTAATACCCTTCCATAACGGC
>SFUD01000105.1 GCA_004561775.1 bacterium
GTAAAGAGGAACTCTTTAAGCGGCGTCTCTGCAATGGAGCCGTCGGCAGCCATAGGATAAGCCCTTACTATGTATCTCATTATGCAGGCAGATGTTGTGGCCTTCTGCTGCTGTGTGTAGTCCACCTCCTTGAATGGCAGGAAGGCGGTGTTGAACTTAAACTCCAGGTCTATGCCTACAGGGGTATCCTCTTTTGGAAACTCGTGTACGACGCACCCTTCAAGGGAAAGCAGCAGCGCCGCGAAGAGCAGAGGCAGAAGCAGGTGTTTTATAACTCTTCTCATCTTGCACCTCCTCTCTTTATGTTGAAGGCGTAGAAGAGAGAGACGGTAAAGCTCTCCGGCAGGAGGGAGGTCTTTGAGATTCCCTTTTGCCAGTATGCGCCGTTAGGCTCGTTAAAGAACTTGTCGTATTTGAGATGATAGACTCCTGCTCCGGCAGTAATCTCCATACCCAGAGGAATCTTTTTAAGGAGCCTTATTCTGTATCCTAGGCTTATGCCGCCACCCAGAGCGGGATGATTTCCTCCGGCATCCTGTATTCTGTACTCTCCTCCAAAAGCAAAGTTGTACCAGGCAATGGCGGCGTGCGCTCCAATAAAGAATGCCTTTTGCCTACCAAAGTTGTACCTTAGTTCCGGCATTGTTCCAACCATACGGAACTTGGTTGAGTTGCTGAAGAGATTTGCTCCGGAGTAGTAAAATGGTATGTTTAAGCTCAGGGAGCTGTTTAGAGGCACCTCTGCTGCAATGTTGCCTATAAGCAGCGCCCAGCCTATGGCATTTGTCTTTACAAGCAGCTGTTGGGAGAATGGTGTTAAGTCTTGCCTCTCCGGTTGCCTGCTGCTCTTCTGTACGGGCTGCAGCGGCTTGCTCTCTGTTGTTGCCTCCAAGAGAGGCGCAGTTGCATAGGCCAGATGCGCAAGAGGCTCTCTTCTTAAGCCATACTCAATGGTGAAGCCGGCGCTCCTTAGTAGGTGATAGTTCTCTTCAGAGTGCTGAATTTGCGATTTGCCCCCCCCCGAATAGGTAATTACACTTATATTATAATTGCCACTAATGCTGTAATTGGCGCCTATTGTGCGGGTTGCATTGTTGTTGAGCAGTATGGAATCGGGAATAAGATTGCTCTCCTGCAGGAGGTTTTTGATGCTCTGCAGTCTCTCTTTCTGCAGTCTGGAGTTAAGACTGTTTGGCCCTTCGGGAGAGGTGGAGGAGAAGAGTGTCAGCGTTTTAATTATATGTTTGCCAGAGTTGAGCCTCTCTGCTACGGTGCTGAAGAAGTTGTTTATGTTGGTGCCGTTGGAGGCGTATGAGTAGTCTAGTGTGGCTTTGCCTATCGGGAAAAAGAGGGTTAAGGAGTCCCGCTCGCCTCTCTCTTGGCCCTGCATACTGAAATGCGGGACAAGCAGAAGCAATAATATACAAAATGCTATAGTTATTTTATAGTATATTCTCATTTTATGCTATAGCAAAAACACCATAACAAAGTTATAAAAAAGTTTTGTTAATTATTTAGAATCACTAATAAAAAATTTTATAGGTAAATATACTGAAAATACCAGAACGGGCAGAAGATAAATCAATATGGCTTGTTTATCTTCTGCCCGATAATGTTATAACTAGAAGAGTGCTTAAGCTCTTAAATTATGGATAATATATCTGCAAAGACACCGGCTGCGGTTACTCCTGCGCCTGCTCCATAGCCCTGAATGAGCATAGGGTACTCTTTGTATCGCTCTGTTGTGAGCATTACAATATTGTTTGAATCTGCAAGGTTGTAGAAGGGATGCTCTGCGGAGACAGCCTGTAGGGCAACTTTGCCCTTTCCATTCTCCATTGTTGCCACAAAGCGCCAACGTTTGCCCTCTTTCTCTGCGCTCTGACGCATCTTCTCAAATTCTGCATCCAATTGAGGGATGTTCTGCCAGAACTCCTCAAGACTTCCTTTGAAGTATTTATCGGGAACAAAGAGTCTCTTCTCCACGTCGTCCTGCTCTATCTTAAAGCCGGCTTCGCGCGTAAGAATTACCAGTTTGCGGATTACATCTTTGCCGCTAAGGTCTATTCTTGGGTCTGGCTCGCTGTAGCCAAGCTCTTTTGCAAGGCGGATAGTCTGAGAGAATGGCACATCGGGAGCAAGGGCGTTGAAGATGTAGTTGAGCGTGCCGCTTACAACAGCCTCTATCTTTAATATCTTGTCGCCGGAGTTGCGCAGGTTGTTTATTGTGTTTATGATAGGCAGGCCGGCTCCAACGTTGGTCTCAAAGAGGAATTTCACACCCTTTAAAACGGCGGTCTCCTTTAGTTTGAGATAGTTCTGGTAGTTGCCGGAGGCTGCAATCTTGTTGGCTGCAACAACAGAGACATTGTGTTCCAGCAGAGGCTGGTAAATCTCTGCCACCTCGCTGCTGGCGGTGCAATCTACAAAGACGCTGTTGTGCAGGTTCATATTTATTATCTGCTTGAGCAGCTGCTGAGGGTTGCAAGGCGCTGCGCTCTTAAGCTCCTCTTTGTAGTTCTCCAGATTGAGCCCGTTTGGATTGAAGAGCGCGCTGCGGCTGTTGGCAATTCCAACTATGTTAAGCTCCAGATGGCTCTTCTCCATAAGGGTGGAGTATTGCTGCTTTATCTGCTCAATGAGTTTTCCGCCCACTGTGCCTATGCCGCAGATGAAGAGGTTGAGCACCTTGTTCTCCGAGAGGAAGAAGGAGTCGTGCAGAACATTCATTGCTTTGCTTAGCTGGCTTCCCTTTATTATAAATGAGATGTTTGTCTCTGATGCGCCCTGTGCGCAAGCAATGACGCTTATGCCGTTTCTTCCAAGAGAGCCAAAGAGCTTTCCGGCTATGCCCGGGGTGTGTTTCATATTCTCACCCACAATTGCTACGGTTGCAAGCTCCTTCTCTACAATCATAGGGTACATTGATCCTGTCTGAATCTCTTTTGCAAACTCCTCGTTAAGCACCTTGGCTGCCTGGTCCGCATCAGACTCCTGCACTCCAATGGAGGTTGAGTTCTCTGAGGAGGCCTGGCTCACCATAAAGACAGAGATGCCGCTGTTGGCAAGGGCGGTAAAGATTCTGCGGTTTACTCCAATTACACCCACCATAGAGAGGCCGGTTACATTTATGAGAGCAACGCCCTTGATGCTTGAGATACCCTTAATCTCCCTATCGTCCGGAGAGATTTTGGACTTGATTATTGTGCCCGGATTCTCAGGGTTGAATGTGTTGAGCACCTTTATAGGAATCTCCTTTACGCATACCGGATAAATTGTTGGAGGATAGACTACCTTTGCTCCAAAGTTGCAGAGCTCTGTTGCCTCTACATAACTCAACTCATCTATGGTGTAGGCATTTGGAATGACACGCGGGTCTGCGGTCATAAAGCCATTTACATCTGTCCAGATTTCCAGAACGCTTGCATCCAGAGCGGCTGCAATTATGGCTGCGGTATAGTCGCTTCCGCCACGGCCAAGGTTTGTGGTCTCTCCGGTGTCGCGGTCGGAGCTGATGAAGCCAGGGCAGACTGTTATGTGGGGCAGTTTCTCAAACTCTTTGCGGATAAGCTGGTTTGAGAGCTGGCTATCCAGCGAGTTCTTTCCGTATTTGTGCTCTGTCTTTATGAATTTTCTGGAATCTCTCCACTCTGCGCCCTCTATAAGCGCTGCTACAATGGGGCTGCTGAGCCTCTCGCCGTAGCTTACAATTGCGGCTTTTGTCTTTTCGCTGAGGTCTTTGATAAGGTTTACTCCATAAAGGATAGACCTTAACTCATCAAAGAGAGAATTAAGTGTTGCAAGAAGCTGCTCCCTCTTCTTCTCATCCTTAATGAGGGTGTTTACCATATCTCTATGACGCTTTCGCATCTCAAGGTACTCGTCCTGATAAGAGTCCCCCTGCGTAAGGGCCATAATGGAAGTTCGGATAAGATGGTCTGTAATTCCGCCAAGGGCGCTTACTACAACAATACAATCTTCTTTCTGATTCTCCACAATCCTCTTCAGGCTGAGGATGCTCTCTACGGAACCTACAGATGTTCCTCCA
>SFUD01000106.1 GCA_004561775.1 bacterium
TACAAGCGTATGGCACCGGAGTGGGTTAGAACAATTGCCAATGTTGTTAATGCCCAGGCAGGTGACAGCCTTCCTGTAAGCGCATTTGTAGATATGGCAGACGGTACAATCCCTGCAGGTACAGCAGCATTTGAGAAGAGAAACGTTGCAACACATATTCCTGAGTGGAACCCTGCAAACTGTATTCAGTGTAACCAGTGTTCATTTGTCTGCCCTCACGCATCAATCAGACCATTCCTTATGACAGAGGAGGAGGCTGCAAAGGCTCCTGCCGCTATTAAGAAGGCAGATGGCAAAGCAAACCTTAAGGGTTACAAGTTTACCGTTCAGATAGACCCTGCAGACTGTACAGGTTGCGGCAACTGTGCCGACGTTTGTCCTGCAAAGGAGAAGGCTCTTGTAATGAAATCTGCAGAGAGCCAGGCAGCAGAGCAGGCTAACTTTGATTATCTGCACTCTGTAATAGGTTACAAGGATAATGTTCTTCCAAAGAGCCAGAACGTTAAGAACTCTCAGTTCTCACAGCCTCTCTTCGAGTTCTCAGGAGCTTGCGCAGGTTGCGGCGAAACACCTTACATCAAGGCTATCACTCAGCTCTTTGGCGACAGAATGATGATTGCCAACGCAACAGGATGTTCATCCATTTACGGCGCATCTTTCCCTGCATCTCCATATTGCAAGGATAAGAACGGCAGAGGTCCGGCTTGGGCAAACTCTCTCTTTGAGGATAATGCAGAGTTTGGACTTGGTATGAGACTCGGTTCTGAGAGACTCCGCTCATCTGCAGAGAGCATTATGAAGGAGGCTCTTGAGTGCAGCCTCTGCTCAGACGAGCTTAAGGAGCTCTTCAAGGAGTGGATTGCCAACAAGAACAATGTTGAGGTAACTAAGGAACTTGCAGAGAAGATTACTCCTCTTGTTAAAGAGAGCAACTGCCCTCATTGCAAGAAACTTGTAGAGTACACAGATGTTCTTGTACCTCGCAGCCAGTGGATCTTTGGCGGTGACGGTTGGGGCTACGACATCGGCTACGGCGGATTGGATCACGTACTTGCTTCCGGCGAGAATGTAAATGTTCTTGTAGTTGATACAGAGGTTTACTCCAACACCGGCGGACAGTCATCCAAATCTACCCCAGCAGGCGCTGTTGCAAAATTTGCCACATCGGGAAAGAAGATTCGCAAGAAAGATCTTGGAATGATGGCAATGAGTTATGGTTACGTATATGTAGCACAGGTTGCTATGGGCGCAAGCCAGGCTCAGTTCCTTAATGCAATCAAAGAGGCCGAGGCTTACAACGGACCATCACTCATAATAGCATACGCACCTTGTATCAACCACGGTCTTAAGGTTGGTATGGGACACAGCCAGCTTGAGGAGAAACGTGCCGTTGAGTGCGGATACTGGCAGCTCTACAGATTCAACCCTGCATTGGCAGATGAGGGCAAGAACCCATTCACTCTGGACAGCAAAGAGCCTGATTGGAGCAAGTTCCAGGATTTCCTTAAGGGTGAGGTAAGATACGCATCGCTTATGAAGACCTTCCCAACAGAGGCTAACGAGCTCTTCTCGCTCACAGAGGAGTTTGCAAAACTCCGCCTTGCATCTTACAAGAGACTTGCAGGCAAAGAGTAAGCAACCCTACAGCAGAGATGCAAAACTAGAGAGGGTGACCACTTTGGCCACCCTCTTTTTTGTGAACTCACCTCACACGCCCGTTCAGCTCTTCTTGTTCGTTCAACTCGTTCAGCTCGTCTTGTTCGTTCAGCTCGTCCCGCTGGCAAAAGCGCACAAAATCCTCGTTTTTGTGCTCGGAAAGCCAGAAAATGGCGGTTCGTGAGGGCAAAAGCGCACAAAAACCCTAATTTTGTGCTCGAAATGCCCGAAAATGGGGGTTCCGGACCCCAAAAGCGCACAAAAACCCCGATTTTGTGCTCAAAAAGCCAGAAAATGGGGGTCCCGAAGGCCAAAAGCGCACAAAAACCCCGATTTTGTGCTCGGGAAGACAGGGATTGGCACCAGGGAGAGGGGAAATTAGCATCGAGAGAGATAACAATGGCCTTCCTGCAAATCACCGCGCACGCTTCTAAAATACAAATACCTTATATCCAGACAATTAACTTTTGGAGCCGTGCTCGGTGAGCACAAATTGAGGCCACCGCGCGGGCCAATGTGCCCCAGAGGTGCCTAGAACAGGGATTCGCGTGCTCGGTGATTTGCAGGAACTGCGCCACCGACAACCAGTAGCAGCATTTGCCATCCAACACCCGCGCACCCGGCCAGACGACAGCCTCATCCGGCAGAGATACGGAGGTGGCGTAGGCAATCGGTGCAGATGGGCCGACAGATTTGCGTCTGTCTGAGCAGCAGCCCTACGTGCCAGCAATGGGGATGGGCACATATATGTTAATAGGTGCTGCGAAAGGTCGCATGCAGCAGCTGCGAGTTAGCAAATCCGGCCCAGGTGCGCCAGATTGCTAGCCAAACCGGAGTACTTTTCTCTGCCGGATGAGGCTTGTTGCTGGCCGGGCGCTATGGCGGAGCTTTTGCTGGCTAGGGGCACCGTGGCGGAGCTCCATCGGGAAGCTTTTGCTGGCCGGGGCGCCGCGAAGTGCGGAAAGGAAGGAGGGGCGCTGCGTTGGGGACCCGCGCGTGGGGGACCCAGCGTTGGGGACGGTGGGCCGGTGCCGAATCGCTAAAGCCGCCCGTAGGGAACCCTGCGCGTGAGAACCCGTGCTGGGTAACCTCCGTGGGGGACCCTGCGCTGGGAAACAAGGGCGTGCTGGGCGCAAGTGGTCTTTACCTCAACCAGTTGCGCGGATTCTGCTTTGTGGTGCCCTGCCAGAGTTCAAAGTGAAGAATCTCCTCCTCCAGTGTACCTATAACGGCGCCGGTAGAGATTTTCTCCCCCACTTTAACCGAAACCCTACCCAACTTGCAATAGAAGGTGAAATAGGTACCGTGCTGCACAAGAACGCAGTGGCTATAGCCCGGAATAATAATAATCTGCTTTACAGTTCCATTAAATACAGCCTTAACTGGGGAACGGTTGGCGGCAGAGAGATTTATACCATTATTAAATGGCAATTTCACATTCTTAAGAACAGGATGGGGATGCTGCCCAAACTCCTCCACAACAACATAGCGATCCAGAGGCCAAGGCAATTTGCCCCTGTTGGCCCCAAACTCATTGGAGAGTTTTATCTCCTGCTCCTTAAGCGCCGTATTCTTATTGTTTGCGCTATTGCTCTGCTTTATAAGGGCTGCCAGCATCCTCTCCACCTCCTTATTAAGATTGCTTGCCTCACGCCTCTTTTTTGCCAAATCTGCCTTAAGTCTCTTCTGCTCCTTTGCCAACTTAGCATCTAAAGCAGCACTCTCCTTCTCATCCTTCTGATACTGTGTAAGCTCCTTTGTATAAGCGCGCTGCTTCTCCTGGGTGGCACTTAGCAAAAGCTGAGTTCTCTTCCTTGCAATCTGCGTCTCCTGCTGCAACTGCAGAATCTTCTCCCCTTGGGCATTTATGGAGTTGCAATACTCCTTAAGATATACCCACCTTCTGTAACCCTGTTCAATTGACTCACTTGCAAAGAGATAAAGGAACCATTTTCTTGTATCCCGATTCTTGTAAGCCGTAAGAATAAGGTGCTTATAATTGGCCTTAAGCGTATCCAATGTGCGCTCCAGCCTTGCAAGACTCTCCTGGTGGCTTTGCAGTTCTCTCCTTTGATTAGCCAAATCTGAATCCAACCTGGAGATAAGTCTCTTCCTTGCCGCAACCTTCTTCCTTATAAGAGCCAATGTGTTAAGGGTGTTCTTACGCTGACGCGTTGAAGAGGCTATCTGGCTATTTATAAGCGCTATCTCCTGCTCCAACTCTTTAATCTGATTACGCTTAATATCTATCTGGCTCTGCTGGGCCTGAAGCGGCATTGAGAGAGACGGCAAGAGTAGTGCAGCCAACGCCAGCAGAAGAATCAACACAATATTTCGGCAGCCCAACCTCACTATCTCTTACCCTTTTTGAGTTCTGCCTTGCGCTTCTC
>SFUD01000107.1 GCA_004561775.1 bacterium
GACATTCTTCACCTTTTCGTACTCCATAGGGTCGCTGAAGCGCTCCTGCTGAACTCTTGTCATATAGAGTATATCCACATCCTCCAGCGAGCCGCTCAAATCCTCTCTCTCCCTGTATGGAATGCCCTTTGCCTTAAGGAAATCCTTATACTCCTGCGGCATCTTAAGAGCCTCCGGGGCAGTAAAGGTAAAATTGGGAGAGAAGTGTGAGAGAGCCTGCAGCAGCGAGTGCACCGTACGGCCATACTTAAGGTCTCCAACCATATTTATAGAGATATTATCTATCCGCCCTTGAGTCTGCTTTATGGTGTAGAGATCCAGCAGTGTCTGCGAAGGGTGCTGGTTTGCACCATCTCCTGCATTTATTACAGGTACGGAGGCAACCTCCGAAGCATACCTGCTGCTTCCCTCCAACGGGTGACGCATTACTATAAGATCTACATAGTTGGAGACCATCTTTATGGTATCCTTCAATGTTTCTCCTTTGCTCACGCTGGTATTGTCTGCATCCGAGAAGCCTATAACCCTGGCTCCAAGGCGGTTTGCCGCTGTGGCAAAACTGAGCCTTGTTCTGGTTGAGGGCTCAAAAAAGAGAGTTGCAACAACTTTTCCACGCAGGAAATCCTGAGATTTATTCTTCTCAAACTCCTGTGCCACATCCAGAATATGCAGCATCTCCTCTTTTGAGAAATCGTGAATAGAAATAAGACTTTTTGGCATATAGTTGATATTTAGTACTTTTCCTCTTTAACCTCAAGCGCTCGCACCTCCTCCTCCCACTGCAGTTCTATAGGCAGCAGGGTATCTGCAAATCTCTTTGCAAAGCGCTCCACCTCTGCAAGCCTAATATCTGCACATATAGTGCAACGGTCTCCGTATGTGCTCCCATATGGCACTGCTCTATACTCTTTCAGCACCTTCATTACTGTATTTGTATCGGGATACTCATAAGAGATTGTACATCTTCTCTTCAACTGCTTCTCCACCCTCTTTGCCGCAGCAAGCACGCTCTCTGTAGAGCTCTTATAGGCCTTTATGAGCCCGGGCACTCCCAGTTTTGTACCGCCAAACCAGCGCACTACCACCACAAGTATATCGCTAAGGCCATTGGAGAGAATCTCTCCATAAATTGGCCTGCCTGCTGTAGAGGAGGGCTCTCCGTCGTCGCTTGCGCGCCAAGGCTCACCCTTTATGCCAAGCCTGTAGGCATAGCAGTGGTGTGTGGCGTCAAAATATTTTTTTCTAAGTTCTGCTATTATGCTTCTTACCTCATCCTCAGAGACTACCGGATAGGCCAATGAAAGAAATTTGCTTCCGCTATCTTTATAGCTGCCGACAGCGGGTTGGGAAATACTTATGTATGAATCATTTAAAGTTTTTCCTATTGTCTCCATTCCGAACTGTAAAGTTAAGAATTAATTTCATTAGAATAGAAAAGAAATTTGTATCTTTGAAAAGATTTTGAAAAGGATAGAATATGATATACAGATTCAAGGCAACCATCCCGGGCAGCAAACTCTTTATGAGGGAGTATGAGATTCCCGGAGATTATTCTCTCTTTAAGTTACATACCTGGCTAACATCTCAATTTGAGTTCAATCCAGACCAAATAGTGGCCTTTCGCGGAATTAATGCCACAGGCAAATCAAAGAGCCTTTACGGTCTCTTTGATATGGGAGACGGCTCTATGGATGCCGTAACAATAGAGCAATGCATAAAGAAGGGGGAGATCTTCATACAATATATATATAACATCCAGCGCGGAAGCGTGATAGTCTTCTCTCTTATAGAGGAGGATGTTCCGCTTATGCCAAGGTGCACCTATCCAAGGCTTGTTGCAGAGAAGGGCAAGGATCCGGACCAGTTTGAGAAGTATGTGGACGATGAGCAGATACCGGAGCCCCACGCCAAAAAGCGCAAAAATTTCCAGGATATGGATGATGACGACCTGGATGATGAGCCGGATGACGATTTTGATGATGACGAGAGAGATGATGAGGAGAGAGATGATGAGGAGGAGAATGACTCCTACGAAGAGGACGAACTGCCGGAGGGTGAGGAGGTTATCTGATGCAGGGTGAGCTCATATTTGTGCTGGGCCCCACTGCTGTTGGCAAGACAGCCTATGCAATAGAACTTGCCCGGGAGCTTGGCTCCCCAATAATCAATTGCGATTCAAGACAGATTTTTAAAGAGATGCGCATCGGCACCGCTGTTCCCTCCAAGGAGGAACTGGAGCTGGTGCGTCACTACTTCATACAGACCCACACCATAGAGAAGCCCTACACCGCAGGCGAGTATGAACTGGAGGCGCTTGAACTTATAGAGGAGCTCTTCCGCCGGCACAGTCACCTTGTGGTATGCGGAGGCTCCTGCCTCTATGCAGATGCTCTCTGCAATGGACTGGATGCTTTTCCCGATGCCGACCCTCAACTGCGGGCCACTCTTAACAGCCGCCTGCAGAGCGAAGGGCTGGAGGCCCTAAGAAGAGAACTTTCGCTCCTGGACCCCGACTCATTCCGAACAATAGACCTCTCCAATCCGCGCAGGGTTGTGCGCGCTCTGGAGGTTACAATACAGACCGGCAAGCGATACTCGCAGTGGAAGAGCAACCCAAAGAAGAGCCGGCCCTTCTCCATAAGAAAGATTGGTCTTGCCAGGGAGAGGGAGATTCTCTATGACAGAATTAACAGCAGGGTTGAGAAGATGGTTGCCGACGGGCTTGCTGAGGAGGCCCGGGGACTTATTGGAAAGAGAAATCTCCCCGCACTCAACACCGTTGGGTACAAGGAGATGTTTCAATATCTGGATGGTACAATCTCTCTTGAGCGCGCCAAGGAGCTGATAAGCCGCAATACCAGGCACTATGCCAAAAAGCAACTCTCCTATTGGGCGCGGGACAAAGAGATTGAGTGGATAAAACTCTAATCCCCTGTTTGAGACTGTAATGCTCTACATAATGAAGACGCCCCTCTTCATACACTCCTCAAGTGTTGAATCTGCCCATACAGAGGCCTGAACCTCTCCAATGTGACACTTCTTGAGCAGAAGCATACAGAGTCTGGACTGTCCAATTCCGCCTCCCATTGTCTGAGGAAGCTGGCCGGAGAGCAGCATCTTATGGAACATAAGCTCCTCACGGTCTGTGGCGCCAGCCGCCTCCAACTGGCTCTTGAGAGTTGCAGGATCTACCCTTATACCCATAGAGGAGATTTCAAAGGCACAATCCAAAACCTCGTTGTAGATTATAATATCTCCATTCAGGCTCCAGTCGTCATAATCCGGCGAACGCATATCGTGAATCTTGCCATCTCCCAGCGGAGCGCCTATTCCCTGAATGAAGACTGCGCCATACTGGCGCGCTATCTTGTTCTCACGCTCCTTTGGAGTATCGTTTGGGTACATACAGCGCAAATCCTCGCTGGAGATAAAGAAGATCTCCTCCGGCAACGAGATGGCAATCTCCGGGAAGCGCTCAGAGACCAGGAACTCTGTATTTTTCAGTGCAGAGTAGATTCCTCTTACACATTTATATAATGTCTCCTGAGTTCTCTCCTCCGGCTTGATAACCTTCTCCCAGTCCCACTGGTCCACATATATGGAGTGGAGGTTATCCAAACCCTCATCTGCGCGAATTGCATTCATATCTGTATAAATTCCAAGCCCCGGTGCAATATTGTGGCGCCAAAGCGCAAATCTCTTCCACTTTGCAAGGCTCTGCACAATCTCCAGCTTACCATGCTCAATTGCCTTTCCTTCCCAACTTACAGGTGATTCTGTACCGCTCAAATTATCATTCAAGCCCTTGCCGCTCTTCACAAATAGAGGTGCAGTGATTCGTCTTAGTTTCAATTCGGAAGCTAAGGCTGATTGGAATGTCTCTTTAATGAATTTGATGGCCTGCTCTGTCTGCCATACATCAAGGACTGAACGATAGCCCTGCGGAATGAATAACTGTTCCATAATGCTTAAAAATAAAAAAGGCCCTTTTCAAAGGGCCTTATAAATTAATTGGTAAA
>SFUD01000108.1 GCA_004561775.1 bacterium
CGCAGCTGGATTCTATAGTCTCCAGTGCAGATTGGCCGCAGCTGATAAGCGATTTGCAGACCAGAAAGAGCATAGCATATAGCAACAAAAAGCACGAGGAGCTCTATATCTTCAATATCCCTTTTAATATAAATAAGGAGAAGGAGGACGGCCTTGTTGAGAGGACAGGTGGCAGGAGGAGAGATGAGACAGCTGAAAAGGGAGTGCTGCCGGGCGGCCTGGTATATGGGCAGAATATTCTTAAGCTGCTCACAAACTTGTCGGGAGGATATCAGGATTCAATAGATTTTAAGAACCTCCCTATTCCTTTTGCCTGTATGGCTACCAATCTGCAGACCGGCAAGGAGGTTGTGCTGGATAGAGGCTATATTGTGCAGGCGCTCAGGACAACTATGGCTATTCCGGGCTATTTTACACCTATTGTGGTAAATGATTCGGTTATGGTAGATGGAGGTGTGGTTAATAACTATCCCGCAGATGTGGCAAAGAGAATGGGAGCAGATATTATTGTGGGGTTGGATATTCCCTCTATTCCTGCCGGAAAGGATGAGCTGCAGTCGTTGCCGCAGGTGGTTGGGCAGTTGATAACCCTTCTGGGCTATGAAAAGTATAAGGAGAATCTGCAGATTACAGATATTCTCTTCCAACCGGAGATTGGCGGTTACGGAGTTATGAGTTTTAGCGCAGAGGCTATGGATAGTCTTAAGCACAACGGCTATAAGGCTGCGGCGCTTAAGAGGGAGGAACTTAGGGCGCTTGCCGCACTCCAGCAGGCTTTTCCGCAGCGTGGGCAAAGGAGGAGACCTCAGCCTGCATACCAGTTGAACAAATCGCTTATGGAGATAAGCGGAATAGAGATGCAGGGTGTTACCGCAAAAGAGGCAAAATGGCTGCTCTCCAAAGTCAATCTTCCGCAGAGCGGCAGTGTTATGGGTATGCAGATTGAGGCTGCATTGGATATCTTTACCGGTACCAAAGCCTTCTCTTCTGTAACCTACAGGTTGGAGCAGGATGATTTGGACCCATCCAAGAAGAGACTTGTTTTCTATTTCAGGCGCGGGCCCGCAAATACTTTTGGCGTAGGATTGCGCTTCGACTCGGAGGAGACGGCTGCAGTGCTGCTTAATGTTGGCCTTAATACCAACGGATTCCACGGCTCTCAGCTCTCCCTTATGACAAGGCTCAGTTACAATCCTTACGTTAATTTGCAGTTTACCTATGTGCCTCTAAAGGGGGCAAAATTTAATGTTGGCTACAAGTTCCACTCTGTAGATATGAATATTTATCAGAGGAACAAGAATACAGACCATTTGCAATATATGTATCATAAAATTGATATGAGTATTGCAAATAAGTATCTGAGAATCTTTGATTTTAAGTTGGGACTCTGCGTAGATCTCTTTAATTTTAAGAATATGCTTTCCCACCAGGATAATGTGGATGTGGAGATGCGGGACAATTCTTATCTGAGTTATTTTATCAAGGCAAGTATGGATAGCAGGGATAATGGCATTGTTCCGGAGAGCGGCTCAAAGGTCTCTATAGGCGCCTCATATTATCAGACCAATTTCCATAGCGGCTTTACCCCATTTGCAGCCTTCTCATTTAACTGGAGCAGCGCGGTATTGCTCTCGCAACGCTTTGCGCTTATTCCATCCCTTGCCTCCCGAGTAATGATTGGCAATATGAACGAATACGGATATGTCAACTTTGCCGGAGGTTCCAACTTTGCAAGATATGCCCCGCATCAGATACCATTTATCGGAATCAACTATGCCAACCCATTCAGGAGCAGCATTATGGTGGCCGGAATAGAGGGCAGGGAGAGAGTGGCTGGCAATAACTATGTAAGCCTTATTGCCAATATCTTAAGAACAGGAGACAAGTTCCCTTATCTCTTTGGCAGCAAGGGAACCGGCTATTGGGGATTTGCAGTAAAGTATCTGTATAATACCAGGTTTGGCCCTTTGAGCTTGGATATACATTGGTCCGATTACAACCATCGTGTGGGTGCTTATCTTAATCTTGGGTATTTCTTTTAGAGTAGCGTAATATGGAGGCGGAGACTTTGTTTGGCAAGATGGCGGCACTCTGCAGCAGAAGGGAGTATAGCGTGCGGCAGATAGAGTCCAAGCTGTGCGCTATGCTGGCTGCCCAGGGCGGAGAGAACCCGGATGAGATTGTCTCAGGGGTGCTGCAAAGGCTGCAGCGGGAGGGCTTTCTGGACAATCGCCGATTTGCAGAGGCCTATGTAAATGATAAGCTGCGCTTTAACAGCTGGGGCAAGAGGCGCATTGTGCAGGGGCTCCGCTATGAGCATAATATTCCCGATGATATTGTTCGGGATGCTCTTGCAGAGCGGTATGACCCCTTCTATAAGGAGGTTGCCAAGAGGCTCTATAATGCAAAGCTAAAATCTCTGCAGAGGGGTAAAAGAGAGCTCTCGCCCTATGAGCTTAAGGCAAAGCTGGCGGCATATATGGCCGCACGTGGTTTTGATTCTTTTGAGAGTGAGGAGTATTGATGGTGATTAGTTCTGAGTCTTATTTGTTTTGGAAGTGTAGCAACAGGTTGGTATGAAGTCTTTAAGATCCATATTTGGGGGCGTTAAGGTGCCGGGCACCTATACAATCATTTTTGCAATGATTCTGCTAAGCGCCCTTCTTACCTGGTTTGTTCCAGGCGGAGAGTATGTGAAGGGGGAGGAGGGAACCCTCTCTTACAGAGATGTGGAGTCTGTGCCACAGCTCTTTGGAGTCTTTACGGCGCTCTATCACGGATTTGTAAAGCAATCGGGAATAATAATCTTTATACTTATTGTAGGCGGCTCCTTCTGGCTGCTTAACAGCACAGGTGCCATCTCTGTTGGAATAGGTAGGTTCATAAGGTCTGTGGGCAGGTATCACAAGGTGGTGCTGGTGGCAATAACTCTGCTCTTCTCTCTTGCCGGAGCAATCTTTGGGATGAGCGAGGAGACAATCCCCTTTGTGGGCATTGTGGTGCCCCTGGTGGTCTCTATGGGCTACGATGCCTTTCTTGGAATGCTTATAGTTTATGTGGCTGCCAATGTGGGCTTCTCCAGTGCCTTCCTAAATCCCTTTACAGTAGGAATTGCGCAGGAGATGGCAGAACTGCCGCTCTTCTCCGGTATGGAGTACAGGCTCTTCTGTTGGGCAATCCTCACTCTGCTGCTCATACTCTTTGTGCTCTTTTATGCAAAGAGTGTCTACAAGGCGCCTCAGGCAGCTGCAGAACAGCAGATATTTGCAGCACCGCAGCCAATGAGTGCGGCGCAAAAGATTATTCTGCTTATTCTCTTTGCAACCATAGTGCTGCTTGTTGTGGGTGTTACCCTGTGGGGCTGGTATATGGCAGAGATATCGGGACTCTTTTTGGCAATGGGAATAGTATCGGGAATAGTGGCAGGGTATGATTCGGGAAGAATCTCATCTGAGATGATTGCAGGCGCAAAAGATATACTCTCCTCCGCCCTTGTGGTGGGGTTGGCATCGGGAATAATTGTGATATTGCAGGAGGGAAGGATAATTGACTCTATTTTGAATTCTCTGCAGGCGGCGCTGAATAATGCAGGAGGGGAGTGGTCGCTCTCTGCAATGTATGGCATTCAGGCACTTATAAATACAATTATTCCAAGCGCAACGGCCAAAGCTGCCATTACCATTCCTATTATGGCACCCTTCTCGGATATGGTAGGAGTTAGCAGGCAGGCAATGGTGCTGGCCTTCCAGTTTGGCGATGGCTTTACCAATATGATTACCCCCACTTCCGGAGTGCTTATTGCCTCCTTGAGCATGGCCCGCATCACATACTCCGAGTGGGTGCGCAAGATATGGAGACCGGTGCTTGCGCTTATGGTAATAGGCCTGCTGCTGCTCTTGGGAACGCTCCTTATCACCTTCTGACGCAATATGAACAATAAGGTTACAATTCTCACCATAACAGGTTCTGACTCTACCGGAGGCTCTGGCGTTCAGGCAGATATAAAGAGTAT
>SFUD01000109.1 GCA_004561775.1 bacterium
CAATGGTCTCAGTTGCAGAGACAAGGAAGACTACCACAATGGAGAGTATTGCGCCAAGGCTGAATACAGGCTTGAAAGGCATTATGTTCGGGAGTGAGACTATGCTTGCCTCCCCAATGGTAGAGAGGTTTACCATTCCCATACAGCAGGCCAGGATGTAGCCCGCAATAAGCCCTATAAGAACCGAGAGGGAGCGCATATAGCCCTTTGCATAGGCTTGGAAGCCAAGGCATACCAGCAATGTGAAGGAGCCAACAATCCAGTTCTTGGCAGACCCGAAGTCCGGAGAGCCCAAGCCTCCTGCAAAGGAGTTGGCTCCCACAGAGAGCAGCGAGAAGCCTATGGCTGTTACCACGGTTGCCGCTACAATGGGCGATATTATCTTTATCCAGTATTTTGCAAAGAGTCCAAGCAGGCCCTCAACTATTCCGCCCACAATCACGGCACCCATCAGCACTCCCATGCCCTGGCTCACTCCTATGGAGATGGCAAGGGAGAGGAAGGTGAAACTTATTCCCATAACTATCGGGAGTCTGGAGCCCACCCTCCAAATAGGGTAAAGCTGGATGAGCGTGCCTATGCCGGCAATTATCATTGCATTCTGCACAAGGCTGGAGGAGAGGCCGCTCTCCACTCCCACTACATTGGCAAGGATTATTATTGGTGTTACGTTGGCCACAAACATTGCCAAAACGTGTTGCAGACCAAAAGGTATGGCTTTGGAGAGAGCTACTCTTCCCTCCAATGTGTAGATGTTGCCGCTCTTTTTCATTTTCTTTATGGATTTCTGGGTTATGTGTGCGAATTTATGGCGTCCTGTTTGCGCATTTCAGCAGTTCTGTTTGCGAAATTCAGCAGTCCTGTTTGCGCATGTCAGCAGTTCTGTTTGCGCATTTCAGCAGTCCTGTTTGCGAAATTGAATGGTGCGTGTGGCTGCATCCATAGAGTCTACAATGGCAAGCGACTCCAGTCTGTAACCCTTCTTGCGGATAATCTCTCCGCCCTCTTGGATGCCCTTCTCTATGGCTATTCCTATTCCCACCACTGTGGCTCCCGCCTGCTCCACAATATTTGTAAGTGCAAGCATTGCGGAACCCAAGGCCATGAAATCATCTACAATTAGCACCTTATCCTCCTTGGAGAGGTACCTCTTTGAGACAAAGACATTGTTTGTGGTCTTGTGGGTGAAGGAGAAGGCCTCTGCGCAGTATTTGTCATTATCCACATTAACGCTATGGCTCTTTTTTGCAAATACAAGCGGCACATTCAGATAGAGCGCCAGAATACTTGCAATTGCAATTCCGCTTGCCTCAATGGTAAGAATCTTTGTAATCTCCTCACCTTTGAAGCGTCTGCAGAACTCCTCCGCAATCTGCTTCATTATCTCTATATCTATTTGGTGGTTGAGGAAATTATCCACTTTAAGGATATTGCCCTCTTTGATTATACCGTCTTTCAGGATTTTTTCTTCAAGAAAATTCATAAGGTTTTTACTTTCTACAAAGTTATTTATTTTTATTACATTTGTAGCAAACAATACAAAACTATGAATAAGATATCAATTTTTGTGCTCCTTCTTGTCTTGTTTACAGCAGGAGGAGTCTCTGCCCAGCCTGCTGCAGATGGCGGCAAGAGTGCAGATAAGAGTGCCGCAAAGGTCGCAGACAATAGTGCGGATAAGAGTGCCGCAAAGGCCGCAGACAATAGTGGTTACCAGTTCACAACAGTAATGGAACTCCCCGTTACCCCAACCAGAAATCAGAACAGGTCCAGCACCTGCTGGTCATTCTCCACATTGGCCTTTCTGGAGAGCGAAGCCATAAAGAAGGGTGCCCCTGCAGATATCTATTTTGCGCCTATGTTCCCTGTCTTTACCAACTATATGGAGAAGGCAGAGAGATTTGTGAGAATGGATGGAGCCCTTAACTTTGCCGGTGGCGGCTCTACAGACGATGTGCTCTGTACCCTTGCCGGATACGGACTTGTTCCGGAGAGCGCTATGCCGGGTCTAAACTATGGAGAGTCCAATCACGTGCACGGAGAGTTGGATGCAGTTACCAAGGCATTTGTAGAGGCCGTGGCAAAGAACCCAAACAAGAAACTCTCCACTGCTTGGAAGAGTGCCTTCAAGGGTATTCTTGAGGCCTACTTGGGCAAGGTGCCTGAGAAATTTGAAGTTAATGGCAAAGAGTACACTCCAAAGGAGTATGCAGCCTCTTTAGGTCTTAAAGCAGAGGACTACATTGGCATAACATCCTACACACACCACCCTTTCTACACCACATTTGTGCTTGAAGTGCCGGACAACTGGCGCTCTTACCAGCTCTATAATGTACCTATGGAGGAGTTGGTGGAGATAATCGACTATGCTCTGGAGAAGGGCTACACTGTTGCCTGGGCTGCAGATGTAAGCGAGAAGGGCTTTACCAGAGACGGTCTTGCCATTGTTCCCGATGTGGAGGCCAATGAGAAGAGCGAAGGCTCGGACCAGGCCCGTTGGGTAGGCGTAGACCCTAAGGAGAAAGAGCAGATTCTGCATAATTTGAAATCACCTGGCAAAGAGAAGGTTATCACACAAGAGATGCGTCAGGTTGCTTACGACAACAAGGAGACCACAGACGACCACGGAATGCAGATTTTCGGTATAGCTAAAGACCAGAACGGTACAAAATACTATATTGTAAAGAATTCCTGGGGCGAGAGGGGAAAATATAAAGGCAGATGGTATGCCTCCCTACCTTATGTACAGTACAAGACAATGGATATCCTTGTAAACAAGGCAGCCGTACCGGCACATATCTTAAAGAAATTAGGAGTCAAATAAAGAACTGAATTACTTAGGAAATATCAAATAGAGAACTCAAAATATTCACGCTATGAAAAGAATACTAATAATTGCACTTTTACTCCTTTCATTTGGAGTTTACGCCTCTGCGCAATACAAATATGAGTTTACTACCGTAAAGCAGAATCCTGCAACCTCTGTAAAGGACCAGGGCAAGACCGGTACCTGCTGGTGTTTTGCAACCAACTCATTTATAGAGAGTGAGCTTATCAGAATGGGCAAGGGAGAGTTTGACCTCTCTGAGATGTGGATTGTGAGAAACAACTATGTGAAGAGAATCTTTGACAACTACCTGCGTCAGGGTAAGGGTAACCTCGGCCCAGGCAGTGTGGGACACCATTATATAGATTTGATGGAGGAGTGCGGTCTTATGACAGACCAGGCATACAGCGGACTTCTCAACGGAGCAAAGGAACACAACCACGGTAATCTTCAGGAGTGGATAAGCACAGCCAGTGAGTTGGCTGTAAAGAACAGGATAGTTCCTCAACCGGAGATTGTAAACGGCATTCTGGATGCACATCTTGGCAAGGTTCCGGAGATCTTTACAGTTAACGGCAAGGAGTACACCCCTATGAGTTTCTACCAGAGCCTTGGCCTTAAGGCATCCGATTATGTGGAGATAACAAGCTTTACACATCATCCTTTCTACAAAGAGGTTCTTTTAGAGATACCGGACAACTGGGACTACAAGAGACTATACAACGTGCCTCTGGATGAGATGATGCAGATTATAGACTATGCAGTTATGAATGGTTATACCCTCTGCTGGGATAATGACCTAAGCGACCAGGGTTATGCATTCAACCACTCCATTGCACTCTTTACAGACGAGAACGTAAAGGCTATGAAGGAGATAGACCACAGAATAGCCGAACTCCCTATAGATGCAAAGAGACGTCAGGAGATGTTTGAGGACTACTCTACAGTAGATGACCACTTGGAGCACCTTGTAGGTATTGCCAAGGACCAGGAGGGTGTAAAATATTACATAGTAAAGAACTCCTGGGGAACAGACAGAAACGGAACAGGTTATCACTATATTTCAGAGAACTATATGAAGGCCAAGACCATCTCCATCTTGGTAAACAAAAATTCCATTCCAAAAGAGATACGCAAAAAATTAGGCCTCTAACCCCGCAGGCGGTTGGCTCCGCAGGCAGTCCCGCAGGCGGTTGGTTCGCAGGCGGTCGGCCCTGATGCTAGCCGCAGGGCTGGTCACAGGTGGTTGGACCACAGTTGTGCGGTCCCCAGGGCTAGTCGCAGACATCTAGGCCCACACTGAGCGGCCTCTCGAAACAGAAAAGCGCACAAAAGTCCCATTTTTGTGCGCTTTTTGCATTCGGAACCCCCATTTTTGGGCATTTCGAGCACAAAATCAGGGTTTTTGTACTCGGGAAGACGGGGATTGGTACCGGGAAGAGAGGTAATTGGCACCGGGAAACGCAACCGTTGCGTTCCTGCAAATCACCGCGCACGCCTCTGAAATATAAATACCTTATAATCAGATAATTAACTTTCAGAGCCGCGCTCGGTGAGCTCAAATCGAGGCCACCGCGCGGGCCAATGTGCCCCAGAGGTGTCTAGAACAAGGATTCGTGCGCGCGGTGATTTGCAGGAACGAT
>SFUD01000110.1 GCA_004561775.1 bacterium
AGACAAGGCAGAGTCATACAAGCTGTCATTATCCAGAGAGCCCTCTTTAGACCAACTTTAGAGGCATATACACCTCCTGCTATGCCGCCTGCAAGGAGCGCTATTACACCAATTGTTCCATATACAACTCCAACGGCATCCGTATCCAATCCAAGACCGCCATTATCTCTTCCCGCTACAAGGAAAGGCTGACACATCTTAATAAGGAATCCCTCCGGGAGTCTGTAGAGAAGCATAAAGATGATAGCAAGCGCAACACCCTTCTTGGTAAAGAAGGTCTTGAATGAGTTGCCCAACTCTCTAAAGGTAGCTCCTGCCCCCTCTGAAGGGTCTATTCTTGGCTTGTCGTCCGCAGCCTTAGGAAGAACAAAGGTGTGATATAGGGTAACAATAAAGAAGATTATGGCGCTTACGCCTATGGTAACCTGCCAGGAGAATGGAATGTCTCCGGTAGATTTCTCAATTCTTCCCGCTATGAAGACAAGCACACCCTGACCAAAAACAGAGGCAATTCTGTAAGCAGTGCTCCTGATGCCAATAAAGGCGGCCTGACTGCTTGGACTGTGGGCAAGCATATAGTAACCGTCTGCAGCAATATCGTGTGTGGCAGATGCAAAGGCGGCAACAATAAAGAGCACCAGGGTTACCCAGAAGAGGTTAATTGGTACAGCGCCCTCCGCTATTGCCTCCGGAGAGGGCTTTGGAAGAGTTACCGTAAGCAGAATCATCATTGCAGTCATAAGCGCCTGCATTGTAAGAATCCACCATCTCTTTGTCTTTATCACATCTACAATTGGGCTCCAGAGTCCTTTGAGGAACCAAGGGAAGTAGAGAAGTGTGGTGAAGAATGCCATTTGTCCATTAGGAACACCCATCTTTGCAAACATCATTACAGAGATGTTGTTTACCAGGAAATAGGGCACACCCTCTGCAAAATAGAGAGACGGTACCCATAACCAAGGTGATTTTACGCTCTTTTCCATATAATATCAAAAATTTGTTGTCTAATACTCCTTCTCTATAGATGCGCCAATATAGTAGTGCAGCAGGATATCCTTATACTTATACCCCTGT
The DNA here is from genome assembly GCA_004561775.1 of bacterium. GTDB lineage: Bacteria > Bacteroidota > Bacteroidia > Bacteroidales > UBA932 > Egerieousia. The sequence continues at coordinate 1,075 of SFUD01000110.1, forward strand.
GCGCCCATAACAGCAGCGCCAATCTGGCAGAGACCTACGCCGTGGCCCCATCCTGCGCCCACCAGCACAAACTTGCCATTCTCCTTAAGTACCACAAATGCAGAACTGTAGAGGTGCGAAGGAGAGAGAGCCTTTCTAATCTCCAGCTCCTTCCCGATGGTGAGGGTGCGCTTGCTTCCTACAATCTTAAGTTTTATGAGTCTTCCCGATGTGCCTCTCTCTACAGGGATAAGGTCTGTAACCAGCCCGAAGTCTATGCCGATTCTCTTCAGAATGAGAGCGGAGAGCTCCTCCGGAGTGTACTCAACCCTCCAGCGGTAGAAATCTGTGGTCTCCTGGTCGTAATTGTTCAGCACCTGGCTAAGAATCTCCTTATCTGTTGTATTGCAGAATGCCTCTGGAGAGCCGGTAATCCATTTGAAAGCCTCATCCTCTTGTGTCAAATCGGGAAGCTCTGTAATACGCTTGCTGTCTCTCTGTTTTGCAAGGTAAGGGTAGCGAACATTCTCCCAGCAGTTTTGGAACTCCTCAAATGCTCCGCCGCAGCTCTTGGAGAACCTTGCGTCGCATATCTTGCCGTCATATTTGAGCAGCTCGCCCCAGGTTGCCTCAATTGCCTCGCGCACTTTGGTTGTGGATTGCCTTGTCATACCCTGGTAGCGCTGGCAATGGTCGTCTGCGCAGACATCAAAGTTTATATGGTCCTCCCTGTCGTACCATTTTATGCGCTCCTGCTCGTTCTCCGTAAAGGCGCTGTAGGTGCTCTTGGAGGTTGTGATCTCCTTGTTCTTTGCCATCTGGGCCAGCAGCCAGCTTCTGGAGATAACTGCGTGCGCCTTAAGAAGTTCCTCAGATGCAGTGGCGCTCATCTCAGATGAGATTACGCTTGTTAGGTAATCCTCTACTCCAATAAGATTTATGGCTGTAATTTTGTCTCCCTCAACAATAAATTTAAGATTGTTTCCAAAGCGCTGGTCCTCCTTTCTCTCCCAATGGAAATTTACTCCAATGGTAACGCCACGGAGCCAGAAAGAGCCCTCCGGCACGCAGGCCTCGAAGAGGAGGCTCTCATATTTTTTGCCGTTGTAGAGAATCTCTCCGTCAACCAGTTCAACCACAGCGTTGCCGCTTACAATAGAGCCGTTGCTGCACTTGTAGTCTGTGCAGAGTGTAAACTCTATACGCTTGTCACCCATAATGCCCACACTTACTGCAGGCTGCTTTTTCTCACTCATAGTTCTCTTATTTTATTGTTAATGGCATCTGCGTAGGACCCCTCAAGCGATACCTCGTTTAAAATCTCCCTTATCTTCTCTCCGCCCAGGTTCTCAAAGGTCTCCCGGCTGGAGGTCATTACAACTCCGCTCATCTCTACAGAGGCGGGGCTTATATATACTCTCTCCTCACCCTCGCTGCCCCAGAAGCACTTTGGGCGGGACTCCTCCCTGAAGAAGAGAACTGTGGTATAGGCTCCTCCGCCAGCGTTGGAGTTGCCCTCCTGCTCTCTCCAAGAGATAATATTCATCCTTGGCTCCCACTCGTTCGGGTGCTTCTTGCCAAGGGAATAAAGATACTCAAAAATTTGCAACATTGCAGCACTGCTGCCGCTTTTTATTACATAAGCTCCGCGCAGGTATCCCGATAGCTCAAAGAGTTGCGCTCCTGCGGAACTCTCCTCTATAAGCATATTGCGCAGTTCTTCTCTCCCCACAAGGCTCTCTATTGGCAGGTGGCCCTTAGGAAAGGCCTGAAAATGGAAATGGTCAGGTGCGGAGGCGCCACATTTGGGACCATTGTAGAATATCACATATCTGCCCAGTTCCCCTGCAAGCTGGAGCATATCTGCATATCTGCCTGCTATCTCCTGCCTTGTGTGATAATCTGCAGATATTGTGTAGTGATTGAAAAAAATCGGGAAGGGGTTAACCCTTATGAGGTAGCCCTTGCCGGTGGCGGAGTGCCAATTGTAGGTGAGCTGCTCCGGGGAGAGCCCGGAGGGACAGAGAAAACAGGGGCGTCTCTTAAGTGTCTCCTCATCTACTTTTGCCATTACGGAGGCCTTGCGGCCGGGGTTGTATTGGAAATCCAGCTTTATTCCGCAGCCAAAGTCAATCTCTCTTCTGCAGACCTCTTTCAGGGCTATATAATTGGAAAAAGCCCTCCCTTTAAGGGAGAGCTCATTCTCAAACATCTTCTCTATTTCTTGTTCAATGCAATTCTGGCCTTCAACTCCCATGTGCGGATTCTGTCTTTATAAAGGTTGTTTGCATTTACCTTCTCTATATCCAGAGATGCATCAGAGTTGTCGTCCCAACGACGGCAGAAATAGACTACATCATAGATACGACCAATCTGGTACTCTCTTGAGACGCGGAGACCTACTGCATAATCCTCTCCATACTTTGTGGTAGGGAAGTTGATTGTGCGGAGCATAGGGGTGTAGAAACCTCTTGGAGCTCCAAGACCGTTAATGCGGAGAGCGTTGTTTCTTCCGTTGTCCGGAGTCCACTCCTTGTGGTCTATGATTCCAGGAGGAATTGTCTCCATCTGGAAGTTGGTCATTCTGTATGTTCCAACAACCATTGCGCAGTTCTGCTCGTAGAAGGCATCTACAAATTTCTGAACTACGTTCTCGTCTGCATATACGTCATCGGAATCCAGCTGGATTGCAAACTTGCCGCATTTAGGGTGGTGCAGAGCAGAGTTCCAGTTGCCGCCAATAGCGTGGTAAGAGGTATCCTGTGCAATGTAAACAAGCTTCTCGTTGCCTACAAACTCCTTTATTATCTCTGCTGTGCCGTCATCTGAATTGTCGTCAACCACAATTACATTATATTTGAAGCTGGTCTTCTGGTTAAGGGCAGAGGTAATGGCGTCTCTGATTGTGCGCACGCGGTTCTTGCAAGGGATAACCACAGATGCCT
>SFUD01000111.1 GCA_004561775.1 bacterium
ATGGTGCCCAAGCCTAAGAGTAAGGCTATAATATCAATTGAGCTGATATGCGATAACCCGGAGAGCATATCCACTATCAGCACAGGTGATTTCAATCCCAGCAATGGATAAATTTGCTGCAAATATAAAAATAGTTTAACATATATGCTAATTTTTATAATACATTAGCAAGTATTATGAGAGGATAGGGACTGACGGAGGGGCGCTGTGAACCGCACCTGCGCTGTGATTTGCTGGAAGAGATTAGTTGTTTACTGAAAAAACCGCCATTCCCTGGAGCATGACGAGAGAATCAGAGTCTAATAGCGAAGATAACTTTTCACATCCATCCTTTCATTGAGAATACGGACGATGAGAATCTCTCCATTGGGAAGTGGGGTATAGAAGATTAGATGATGGCTTGCCCTGAATCCATAGAGATTAGAAGCGAATCTTAGCCATTGTGAGCAGCGGTCTTGAGGGTTCTTAGATGCGCAGCCGGATCAAAAACCTCTGCAATACCGCTGTCAAGGTGTGGAATTTGGATAACTCCGTCTATTGCTCATTCATCTTCAGCTCCATAAACCAACGGCGGTGCTCATCGGGAAACTTCTCAATGGCATAGCGGAGCATTGTGCGAGGCATAGAGGCGGCGCGAGGGGTGAGCCAGGCGGCAAGGCGCTCCATATCTCGCTTGCCGGCCTCGCGCAGAAGCCAGCCCACAGCCTTTTGAAGCAGCTGGTGGAGAGGGTGCGGGTCGTCCAGAAAAATCTGCGCAATAGCATAAGTGTCGTGCAAATCCCCATTGCGCACAAAGGCCATAGTGCTAACAATGCCTATGCGCCTCTCCCAAATAGTCTTGCCATCCCTGGCAAGGTCATACAGAATGGAGCGCTCTTTATCCCGAAGATATTCGCCCAGCAGCCTGTAGCAGCTAAGGTCCACAAGGTCCCAATTGTTGATATGCTTGGTGTGCGCAAGATAAAAATCTACGCACTCCTTCTGAAATTCGGGTTCTCTGCGCCAGTGGGAGTACAACTCCACCAGGGTTAGCAGGGCAGCAAGCCTAATCTCGTGATATGGGCTTGCCAGCCACTCATCAAGCTCCTCAAAGCGCACCTCGTTCCAGTATTTGCGCACAATGGCTCTGGTTACAGGCACTTTAATGCCCAGAAACTTATCGCCCTGGCCATATTCGCCTGGGCCGCATTTGAAAAATCGGGAGAGGCCTGCAACCTGAGAGGGGTCTGCCTTTGCAAGCAAAGAAGAGAGAAGGCGTGAACTCATATTATCGGGATAATTATTCTTTAGAACTCTTTATTGCAAATGTACTTATAATTTAAAATATTGCTCTTGCAGGGAACCCTAGTGAGCAGAATTATTTGTATATTTGCTACACTATGAGAAGGATCGCACGGCCTACAGAGGCGCGTTACTCTTTGCCATAGGAGCAGGCACAAATCTGGAGGCCCAATGATGACCTCTTTATTGAGACCTATCTCATAGAGAATACTTTTTTTCGCAACCTATGCAGAAGATTTTGCAATTTTTGAATGACCTGAGCCTGAACAACAATCGTGAGTGGTTCCTTGCCAACAAAGAGAGATATCTTCAGGCCAATAGCACCTTCAATACCTTTGCCCTGCAACTTGCAGAGGCATTAGCGGCAATAGACCCACAGATAGGAGTTCAGCAGGTTAAGGATATGACCTACAGAATCTACAGGGATGTGCGCTTCTCCAAGTACAAACAGCCCTACAAGACCCACTTTGGAGCATTCATCTGCAGAGGAGGAAAGAAATCTCCCTACAGCGGATACTACTTCCAAGTGGGAGTGGATAGCCCCGGCAACTTTGAAGGAGCAAACCTGCTTGCCACCGGAGACTACTGCATTACCCCTGCAGCGCTTAAGATTCTGAGAGAAGATATATCTATGGGCAATGGCGAGTTTGGCAAATTGCTGAAGAGATGCCACCCTTCATTTGCAATGGACTTTGAGGGCGCCCTCAAACGCATCCCCGCAGGCTTCCCCACCTCTGTGCCGGACGCCGACTATCTCCGTCTAAAGAGGTATTGCGTCTGCTATTCTCCTCCCGATGATTTCATCACCGCGCCCAACCTGCTCCAGCGCACCGTAGAGCTCTTCAGAACTACCACCCCCTTCCTCCACTATATAAACAGAGGCATAGAGTATTCTCTCGATCCCGATGCAGAATAACCTGCGCTCCCCGGTGGCAACCTGAGCAAACCATATTGTTTTTTGAAAGGAAAATATTACCTTTGCAACCTCATAAGACTGGAGAGATGCTCGAGTGGCTTAAGAGGCACGCCTGGAAAGCGTGTATACCCCTAAAGGGTATCACGAGTTCGAATCTCGTTCTCTCCGCAACAACATAATTCTGTAGCACAAAGCCGGCTGGTCAAGCACCTTGCGCCGGCTTTTTTCTTTGCCTTTGCTTCCCGATGGCTCTTCGCGGCACTCCAGCCAGCATCTGCTTCCCGATGTCTCTTCTCCATGGTGCCCACTGCCAGGAACACCTCCGTATCAGCGCCCCGGCCAGCAGCATCTTCCCGATGGCTCTCCGCCACGGCGCCCCGGCCAGCCACAAACCTCATTCGGCGGAGAAGAGTACTCCGGTTTGGCTAGCACTCTGGCGCATCTGGGCCGGATTTGCTAACTCGCAGCTGCGGTGTGCGGCCTTTCTCAGCCCTTATTTATATATATGTGCCTATCCCCGTTACTGCCACCTTGGACCCGCTGCTCAGACAGACGCAAATCTTTCGGCCCATCTGCACCGATTGCCTACGCCACCTCCGTATCTCCGCAAAATGAGGCTGCTGCCTGGCCGAGGGCGCAGGTATCGGGTGCTGGATGAGGCTGTTGCTTGGCCGGGGTGCAGGTATCGGGTGCTGGATGAGGCTGTTGTCAGCCAAGGGCGCAGGCGTTGGATGGCAAATGCTGCTGCTGGTTGTTCGTGGCACAGTTCCTGCAAATCACCGCGCACACTTCCAAAATGTAAATGCCTCATAACCAAACAATTAACTTTCATTGCTGTGCGCGGTGGCATCAATTTGAGCTCACCGAGCACGGCGCTAAAAGCTAATCATCTGTTTATTAAACACTTATGTTTTTGAAGCGTGCGCGGTGATTTGCAGGAAGGCTACTTTGCGCTTCTCGATGCTAATTTCCTCTCTTCCTGGTGCCAATTCCCGTTTTCCCGAGCTCAAAATCGGGGTTTTTGTGCGCTTTTGGCTTTCGAGACCCTCATTTTCGGGCTTTTCGAGCACAAAATCGGCGTTTTTGTGCTTTTTTAGCCTTCGAGACCCCCGTTTTCGGGCTTTTCGAGCACAAAATCGAGGTTTTTGTCCTTTTTTGGCCTTCGGAACCCTTGTTTTCGAGCATTTCGAGCGCAAAATCGAGGTTTTTGTGCTTTTTTACCCTCTGAAACCCTCGTTTTTGGGCATTTCGAGCACAAAATCGTGGTTTTTGTGCTTTTTTGGGCTTCGAAACCCTCATTTTCGGGCGTTTCGAGCACAAAATTGGGGTTTTTGTGCGCTTTTTGCCTTCGGAACCCCCATTTTCGGGCTTTTCGAGCACAAAATCGGGCGGCGCCTCCTGCTGGAAGCCTCTTCCCGATGATGTGCACGGGTACCGGAGAAGTGAGCCGTTCGCATATGTGGCGGCAATACGATGAGAACGAAAGCGCTATGGCGGGAGGGTAAGGAAATGGGCAGCTGCGGAGCGCTGTCTGGTGGAGATGCTGCGAAGCGCTGCCTGGTGGAGATGCTGCGGAGCGCTGTCCAGTGGAGATGCTGCAAGCGCTGCCTGGTGGAGATGCTGCAAGCGCGCCTGGTGGAGATGCTGCGGAGCGCTGCCCAGTGGAGATGCTGCGAAGCGCTGCTTGCCTTGCTAGATGAGGGTACAGTTGCCTAGATGAGGGTAGGGTCCTGCCTCTCTTTACGGCGGAGGCGTTGAATCCATTCGTAGAAGGTCTCTCCGTAGAGAAGT
>SFUD01000112.1 GCA_004561775.1 bacterium
AGCTGGTTGGCCCGCAGCCGGAGCAACGGATTGAACCATAGTGCCCGCAGCGATATTTGTGTAACCGGTGCCCTCAAAGAGTTTATTGAGGAGCTCCCTCTTGCCTATCTCTTTTATCTGTGTCATCTTTTTATAGCTTCTATAATTTTAAAAATTCTCAATTAGTAATACCCCTCCTCTTTGCCGGCAGAAGCGTATTCCCGACGGGGGAGGGTGCGCTGCCAGCTGTGGTGCACTGCCAACAGGGGATGCACTGCCGACGGGGGTGCGCTGCCAACAGGAGTGCGCTGCCGACGGGGTGCGCTACCAACAAAGGTTCGCTGCCAACAAGGGATGCGCTGCCAACAAGTGTGCGCTGCCAACGGGGGTGCGCTGCCAGCGGGGGTGCGGGCCGGGATCAGATGTTTATCTGGGTCTCTGTACTGTAACTAAGATTGTTACGATCCAGATAGTCCAAAAAATCCGCATTCACATCTATCGACTGCTTCTTGGAGAAGAGCAGGGCCGTCAGCTGCTCCTGCTTATCGATAAGTTTAATGTTAAGCAACTTCTTACCTTTGTTATGCTTAATCTCCTTAACCAAACTCTTTCTCAAATCGGGAGTAAGCTGTTTAACATCTATATCTATAGTAAAACTCTTTATAAAGTTCTCCTTGGTGTTGGCAAGGTGCATAATCTGCTTTATGCGAACTTCGCACTTCTCCTGGGCGGGTGTGGCAGCATTCTCCTCTTTTTTCACAAACCGTAGCGCCGCTTCCAACTTAATGAAGAGAGGCTCGTTTGGAACAATAAAGCTGTTAAAGCGGTCATAATCCTTGCCAAAGAGCTTAAAGGAGGTACTGCCCTCAAAATCCTCTATTGTAAAGGAGATATAGGGCTTCCCGTTCTTAGAGACCTTTCTCTCTACAGAGCCAACCAGCCCGGCAATGTAGATGGGTTTGTTTCTTAACTGCGGGTTCTCTTCCGCCTCGCTCTCTATTGTTCCTGTTGTTAAAGAATTGCGAGTGGTAAAGTTCTCTATCTCAAATTTATATGTACTCAGAGGGTGGTCTGAGAGATAGATGCCAACCATCTCCTTCTCCTTTTTTAGAAACTCCATCCTGTTGTACTCTCCCGGCACAGGCACCTCCGGCAGAACAGGCTTAAAGGTTATATCGTCATCCCCAAAGAGAGAAGAGGCCGCAACCTGCGCATCGGCAGCCATCTTTGTACCATAACGGCAGAGGGCGTCCAAAAAGATCTCACCCTTGCTGTTGGTCATAAAGAACTGATCTCTTCTTATTGTGCCAAAGGAGTCGAAGGCTCCTGCATAGACCAAAGACTCAACCACCTTTCTGGTTACACCCACTGCAGAGGCTCTCTCTATAAAGTCAAAAGGAGACTCAAATGGCCTGTTGCCCCTGCAGTTTACAATGGCTTCCGATATGGCGGCGCCTACTCCCTTAATGCCGGCCATACCATAGCGGATATTGCCCTGCGAGTTTACCGCAAAGGAGCTCTCGCTCTCATTAATATCGGGACCAAGAACCTTAATGCCAAGATGCTTGCAATCGTCCATAAGCTTTGTAAGCTCCTCTATATTGCTAAGGTTTTTACTTAAGTTGGCAGCCATAAACTCTGCAGGATAGTGCGCCTTAAGGTAGGCTGTCTGATAAGCCACCCAAGAGTAGCAGGCAGCGTGGGATTTGTTAAAAGCATAGGAGGCAAATGCGGTCCAGTCCTTCCATATCTTCTCCAAAACCTCTTTTGGATGACCATTCTCCATTCCCCCTTTAAGATAGTCCTGGAAGAGCCCCTCCATAACATCTATCTTCTTCTTTCCCATAGCCTTACGCAACTTGTCGGCTTTACCCTTGGAGAAGCCCGCAAGCTTCTGGGAGAGCAGCATCACCTGCTCCTGATAAACCGTTACGCCGTAGGTATCCTTAAGAATCTCCTCCATCTGCGGCAGGTCGTACTCTATCTTCTTGCGACCCATCTTGCGGTCTACAAAATCGGGAATATAATCCATTGGACCCGGCCTGTAGAGGGCGTTCATTGCTATGATGTCATCTATCTTGGTAGGCTTTAGCTCTCGCAGCCACTTCTGCATTCCGGGCGACTCAAACTGGAAGGTGGCAATTGTATCTCCTCTTCCAAAGAGCTCGTAGGTCTTTTTGTCATCCAGCGGAATATGGTCTATATCCACCTCCTTGCCCCTGTGCCTCTTGATATTCTTAAGGGCCTCTTTAATTATGGAGAGGGTGCGGAGCCCAAGAAAGTCCATCTTAAGCATACCCACCTCCTCTATGAAACTGCCCTCGTACTGCGATACCCACATATTCTCTCCCGTCTCCTTATCCTTTGCTATAGAGATGGGAATATGCTCCATAAGGTTATCCCTTCCAATAATAATGGCGCAGGCGTGCACACCTGTCTGCCTTACCGTTCCCTCCAGCATTTTGGCATATTGCAGAGTCTCCCTCACCCCTGGCACAAGAGAGTGCTCATAGGCCTCCTTAAGTTCCGGCACAAGCTCTATGCAGTTGGCAATATTAACCTCTACCTTCTTCTCCTCCACCCTCTTAACGCCATTCTCATCTACCTTCTCCTCCACCTTTGGCGGGAACTTGTCCGGCACCAGTTTGGTAAGCCTGTTGCTCTCCTCTATGGGCACATTCTGTATTCGCGCCACATCCTTTATAGCGCTCTTGGTAGCCATAGTGCCAAAAGTAACCACGTGAGAGACATGGTCCTTGCCATACTTATCCTCCACATAGCGCAAGACCGCACCCCTGCCCTCATCGTCAAAGTCTATATCTATATCAGGCATAGAGATTCGCTCCGGATTAAGGAACCTCTCAAAGAGCAGGTCATACTTTATAGGGTCAAGCTGCGTAATACCCAGGCAATATGCCACCACAGAGCCCGCAGCAGAACCTCTTCCCGGGCCAACAGAGACGCCCATCTTCCTTGCTGCAGCAATAAAATCCTGCACAATAAGGAAATAATCGGGAAAACCCATATTGCAGATGGTCTTAAGCTCAAACTCTATCCTCTCCATAATAGCCGGAGTAAGGGTACCATATCTGCTCTTTGCGCCATCGTAGCTTAGCTTGCAGAGATATGCAACAGAGTTTACAAACTCATCCCCCCTGTAAGAGCCGTCCCTATCATTTTTACCTGCTTCTATTATCTCCTTATACTCTTCCCGATAGCTCTCTATATCTGAGAGAAACTCCTGCGGCAGTTCAAACTTAGGCAGCACGTGGCCCCTGTCTATTGTGTAGCGCTCCACCTTCTGCGCAACCTCAAGAGTGTTGGCGAGCACCTCCGGATGCTCCGGAAAGAGCGCGGCCATCTCCTCTGCAGATTTAAGGTACTCCTGCTGAGTATAGCGCATACGCTTGGTGTCGCTCAGAAGGGCATTTGTGGTAAGGCAGATAAGCCTGTCGTGGGCAGGACCATCCTCCTTGGAGGCAAAGTGCACATCATTTGTAGCAATGCACTTTACGCCCAGCCTCTCCGATAGGGAAAAAATCTCTTTATTTACAATCAGCTGCTTCTCATAGGTATCCAGACTCATTCCGGGCACCTCTGTCTTATGCAGCTGCACCTCCAGATAATAATCCTCCCCAAAGAGATTCTTGTACCATAAAGCAGCCTCCTCTGCTCCCTTAAGGTCTCCCTTTCTTATAAGCGATGGTATCTCTCCTCCAAGACAGGCAGAGGAGCAGATAATGTTGCTGTGATAGCGCTCCAATATCTCCCTATCCACCTTTGGCTTGTAGTATAAGCCCTCTACCCATCCGGTAGAGACTATCTTTACAAGATTATAATAACCCTCCAGATTCTTGGCAAGCAGGATAAGGTGATAGGCGCCCTGGTCCTCCCTGCCCCTCTTGGTAAACCTCCCCTCCGGATTTACATAGACCTCGCAACCAATAATCGGCTTAATATTTGGA
>SFUD01000113.1 GCA_004561775.1 bacterium
AACAAGCAGATTGTTGCAGCTCTGCAGAGTTTGGGCTGCAATGCCCTTGGGCTCTGCGGTGCAGATGGCGATACCGTTCCTGCCAAGATGCGCCAGAGTGCAGATATAGACTGGGGATATGTTGGAGATGTTAATCCCGATGAGGTTAATGGAGATTTCATCTGCAACCTTCTTGCCAGAGGCATCACTCCTGTCTTTTGTGCAATTACCCACAACCGCAACGGTTCTCTGCTGAATACCAATGCAGATACAATGGCCTCCAGCATTGCCAGAGCAATTGCTAAAGAGTGCGAGGTTAGGCTTGTCTTCTGTTTTGAAAAGCAGGGTGTGCTCTCCGACCCTAACAACGACGATTCTGTTATTCCGCTCATTACCAAGAATATGTATGAGAAGTTAAAGGGCGAAGGAGCTATTAAGGATGGTATGTTGCCAAAACTGGACAATGCCTTTAAGGCTATAGACGACGGAGTATCGGAGGTAGTTATCAAACACGCGGACAACCTTCTTATAAATAAGGAGACCATACTCAAATGATTGCAGAGGAGAGATTGCAGCAGCTCACCGATTCCGCAATAGGAATACTTAAAGGTATGATTGCCATCCCCTCCGAGAGTTTTAAGGAGGAGAGGGTTGCCGATTATCTGGAGCGCAATTTAAAGTTGTGCGGCCTTAATGTTACAAGGCTGCACAATAATCTTTTGTGCCATCACAAAGGCAGCCTGGAGGAGTACCGCAATGTGCAGGAGAACCGCAACCTGCAGGGGACCTGCAAACTGGCGGCCCCGCTTGTTATGCTTTGCGCCCATATAGATACGGTGGCGCCTGCAAGCTCTTACAGCAGAGACCCTTATCTCCCTGCAGAGGAGGATGGGCGGATTTATGGCCTTGGCAGCAATGATGATGGTGGGTGCGTAGTCTCTATGATTGAGGCATTTCTGCATCTTGGCACCATCGGGAGTGGAGAGAATCTGCTTCTTGTGCTCTCCGCAGAGGAGGAGCGCTCCGGTCCTAAGGGTATGGATGCCGTGGTGAAGCATCTTGCCTCTCTTGGCATTGCTCCGGATTATGCCATTGTTGGAGAGCCTACAGGGCTGCGGGCGGCAATAGGCGAGCGGGGGCTTTTGGTTCTTGACGGCTTGGCAGAGGGAGTATCGGGACACGCTGCGAGAGAGGAGGGTGTGAATGCGCTCTATATTGCGCTGGAGGATATTGCAAGGCTAAGACGGCACGCCTTCCGGAAGGTCTCACCTCTTATGGGCAGAGTTAAACTTACTGTAACTCAGATAGAGGCAGGATATGCGCATAATGTGGTTCCGGACAAATGCTCCTTTGTTGTAGATATTCGTCCTACGGAGAGGTATAGCAATGAGGAGATTTGGAGAAGCCTCCAGAAGAGGGTAAAGAGCAAATTAACGCCAAGAAAGCTTACTAACCGCAGTTCTGCAACTCCTGCGGGGTGCAAGTTGTTGAATATTATAAACAAATGTGGTATAGAGAGTTACGTCTCCCCTACCACCTCGGACTGGATGAGAATAGAGACTCCTGCCATAAAGATTGGACCGGGCGAGTCTGCCAGGAGCCACAAGGCAGATGAGTTTATCTGCCGCAGCGAGATTATGGCAGGTATTGAATTATATATTAAGATTTTGAAAGAGATAGAAAAAGTATAGGCAGCAAGATGGGAACAATTTGGAGCAAGGGCACCTCTGCAACAGAGGCTGTTGAAAACTACACTGTTGGAAATGACAGGATTCTGGATATGAAGTTGGCCAAGTGGGATGTACTTGGTTCCAAGGCGCATATAAAGATGCTTAAGAGCATTGGGCTTCTTCTTCCACAGGAGGAGGAGATACTGCAGAAGGGACTGGATGAGATTCTTGCAGAGATAGAGAGCGGCAATTTCTCCCTTGCAGACGATATAGAGGATATACACTCACAAGTGGAGTTCCTGCTTACTGAGAGATATGGAGAGCTTGGCAAGAAGATTCACTCCGGAAGGTCTAGAAACGACCAGGTGCTTGTAGATATTAAGCTCTTCCTTAAATCCGAGATGCTTGAATTCAGAAGTGAGGTTTTGGCGCTCTTCCACAAACTGCAGCAGCTGAGCGAGCAGTACAAGGATGTTCTGCTTCCTGGTTACACTCACGCGCAGATTGCAATGCCCTCCTCTTTTGGCATGTGGTTTGGAGCCTATGCAGAGAGTCTTTGCGATGATATGCTTATGCTTGGTGCGGCCTACAGATGCGCCAACCAGAACCCGCTTGGCTCTGCTGCAGGCTACGGCAGCTCCTTCCCTTTGGATAGGGATATGACCACAAAAGAGCTTGGCTTTGCCACTCTAAACTACAACTCCATAGCGGCACAGATGAGTCGCGGAAAGTGCGAGCGCTTTGTTGCAGCCGCAATGGGACAGGTGGCCTACACCCTTAACAAACTTGCTGCAGACTGCTGTATGTATATGTGCAACAACTTTGCATTCATAAAGTTTCCCGATGAGCTTACTACAGGCTCCAGCATTATGCCTCATAAAAAGAATCCCGATGTATGGGAGGTTATGAGGGGCAACTGCAACCGCATACAGAGTCTGGAGAACGAGTTGGCTCTTATGACCACAAATATGCCGCACGGCTATCACAGGGATTATCAGCTTCTTAAGGAGGTGCTCTTCCCTGCGCTTGACCTGCTGCACAACTCGCTTGGAATGGCTCTCTATATGCTGGAGCACATAGAGGTAAAGAGGGATATACTAAAAGACCCTAAATACAAATATCTCTTTACGGTTGAGGAGGTTAACAGAAGAGTTCTTGCGGGTGTTCCGTTCAGAGAAGCATATATCTCTGTTGGAAGAGAGGTAAACGCAGGCAAGTTTGACTCCTGCACCTACAACTCCGTAGAGGAGCTGCATCACACCCACAAGGGCAGCATAGGCAACCTCTGCACAAAAGAGATTGCTCTTAAGATGGAGTCTGCCGCAAAGTGGTAGAGGAGTCTCCTCCCAGCAGAGCGGCTCTAGCGCTTCGGCACTAGCTCTTCGGCACTGCCCCATCGTCGCCAGCATAGCGGCAACCTCTTCCACGCTTAGGCGGCACCCTTGCCAGCAACCTGCTCCTCGGTGCCCCTGCCGTCGCTTACCATTGGCGCCCCTGCCAGCAACAAACCTCATCCGGCGGAGAAGAGTACTCCGGTTTGGCTAGCAATCTGGCGCACCTGGGCCGGATTTGCTAACTCGCAGCTGCTGCGTGCGGCATTTTGCAGCATCTATTTATATAGATGTGCCAATTCCCCTTCCTACCACATTGAACTGCTGCTCAGACAGACGCAAATCTGTCGGCCCATCTGCACCGATTGCCTACGCCACCTCCATATCTCCGCCAGATGAGGCTGTCGCCTGGCCGGGGCGCAGGTGTTGAGTGCCGGATAAGGCTGCAACTTGGTGGGTGCGTCGTTCGTGCAAATCACCGAGCACACTTTCAAAACATAAACATCTAATACACAGGTAATTATATTTTATAGCCGTGCTCGGTGAGCACAATTTGAGCTCATCGAGCACACCCTCGAAAGTTAATTGTCTGGTTATAAGGACTTTACATTTTAGAGGTGTGCGCGGTGATTTGCAGGAAGACCATACTTATTCTTTCCGATACCAATTCCCTTCTTCCCGAGCACAAAAATGGCGATTTTGTGCTCGAAAAGCCTAAAATCGAGGGTTCCGAAGTCTAAAAGCGCACAAAAACCTCGATTTTGTGCTCGAAAAGCCTGAAATCGGGGGTTCCGAAGGCAAAAAGCGCACAAAAATGGCAATTTTGTGCTCGAAATGCCCGAAAACGAGGGTTCTGAAGGCTTGGGCGCCCACGGTCTATGCGGAAGAGTTGCCAACTCTGCTGGAAATGGCTGCCGCCTGGCTGGGAGGCAGATGCTCAGACA